>NZ_JBHWIE010000485.1:0-4431 GCF_042732085.1 Actinosynnema sp. NPDC059797 | reverse complement strand
GACCGGGTCACGGTCAGGACCCCAGGGACTGCTCGGCGTCCTGGATGACGCGCGCGGCGGCCTCGGCGACGCCGACCCGGTTGAAGATCACGTCGTCGTAGGTGCGCTGGAAGTCGCGCTTGATCGCCGAGGAGCCGGTGGGCCAGGCGCCGAAGGCGGGCCCGATCTTGTCCTTCTGGGCCTCCTCGTAGTCGCACACGGCCTTGCTGGCCTCGGTCGAGCCGGCGCAGACCTGGGCGCGGACCTCCTCGTTGGGCGGCACGCCGCGGGAGGCGCCGAGCAGCTTGCCCGCCTCGGGGTCGTTGAGCAGGAAGTCCAGCAGCTTCACCGCGGCCTCCTTGTGCTCGGAGCGCCGGGCGACGGCGAAGGAGACCGGGGGCAGCGCGGCCATGCCGCTCTCGGCGACGTCGCTGGGCAGCGGCGCGAGTTCCAGGTCGGGCCCGAACGCGCCGAAGTAGCCGGTGACGGTGGAGTCGTAGCCGATCTCGGAGGCGGCCTGCTTGGTGACGATGCCGGAGTTCTGCACCGAGCCGTCCATCTTGGTGGTCACCTCGGGGGGCGACACGCCCTTGCCGGGGCGCATGGCGCCGATCATCTCCCAGTACTCGGTCAGGTCCTCGGCGGTGAAGCCGAGCCGGCCTTCGGGGGTGTAGAGCTGCTTGTCGTGCTGGCGCAGCCAGACCTCGAACCAGTCGATGGCCCAGCCGAAGTCGGTGGTGCCGGCGACCGCGCCCGCCGCGCCGACCTTGCCCACGGCCTCGGCGAACTCGGCCCAGGTCCACTTCTCGCCCGGCGCGGTCGGCACCTTCGCGCCCACCGCCTCGAAGTGGGTGGGGTCGACGACCAGGACCTGGGTGGTGGCGCCGGCGGCGACGGCGTACTGCTTGCCGTCGACTTTGCCGCCCTCCAGCAGGTTGGCCGGGATCTTGTCGACCTTGAGCGACTTGCCCGCGTACTCGTCGAGCTCGGCGAGCACGTTGCGGCCGGCGTACTCGCCCAGGGTGGCCCGGTCCAGTTGGAGCAGGTCGGGGCCTGCGCCGCCGGCGACCTGGGTGGACAGCTTCTGGAAGTAGGCGTCGTAGCCGCTGTACTCGGTCTCGACCTCGATGTCGGGGTTGCGCCGCTGGAACTCGTCGACGGCGGCCCTGGTGACCTTGGCGCGGTCCTCGTTGCCCCACCAGACGAACCGCAGGGTCACCGGCCCGTCGCCGGGTTCGTCGCCACCGCACCCGGCCAGCGCGGCGGTCGTGGTCAGCAGTCCGACCAGCAGGCCTGCCGCGCCCCGGCGAGACACTCGTCCCATCGCCCTCACCTCTCGTTTGAATCGGTTCAAACAACGTAGGTGAGCCGCATCACGGCGTCAAGGATAGCGCTTTCCTTGTTGAACCTCAAAGGGTTCCCGAGGGCTTGCCTTTCGCCTTGAAACGGTTCATCGTGTGGCGCTGTCACGCACCTCGCGCACCGTCGCGCCCCTGGAGGCCGCCGATGACCCGTTCGCGCCCACGCCACCTGCTCGCCGCGCTGGCGGCGTTCACGCTCCTGATCCCCGCTCCCCCGGCCACCGCCGCCACCGGTGGCGGCGGCCCCCGGCTGGAGCGCCTCGACCGGGGTCTGGTGGCCGTGCGCACCGACGCCGGGGTGTTCCTCAGTTGGCGGCTGCTGCGCCACGAGGTCACCGGCCACACCGCCACGGGCCTGGACGGCCCGGCGTTCGCGGTCTACCGCGACGGCCGCCGGGTCGCCACGGTCACCGACAGCACCAACTTCCTCGACCGGGAGGGCGGGTCGCGCTACCGGGTGGCCCCGCTGGTGCGGGGCGTGCCGGTCGGGGTGAGCGGCGCGGTGTCGCCGTGGGAGGGCGGTCACCACGACCTGCCGCTGCGCAAGCCCGCCGACGGGGTCACCCCGGCGGGCGAGGCGTACACGTACTCGGCCAACGACGCGAGCGTCGGCGACGTGGACGGCGACGGCAGCTACGAGTACGTGGTGAAGTGGGACCCGTCCAACTCCAAGGACGTCTCCCAGGTCGGCTACACCGGACCGACCTATGTGGACACCTACCGGTTCGACGGCACGCTGCTGCACCGGGTGGACCTGGGCGTGAACATCCGCTCGGGCGCGCACTACACCCAGTTCCTGGTCTACGACTTCGACGGCGACGGCCGCTCGGAGATGATGCTCAAGACCGCGCCGGGCACCTCGGTCACCTCCTACGACCGGCGCGGCGACGCGGTGCGGCGGCACGTGACCATGCCGCGCGAGGACGTGCGGGCCGGCTACTCGCACCGCGACGACTACCGGCTCGACGCCGCCGGCTACCACGAGCACCTGGTCCGGGTCTTCCGCGGCTGGCACGAGCACCCGGAGGTGGTCGCGGGTCGCTGGCCGGCCACCCTGGAGCGGGCCTTCGGCGTCGAACCGCGCTACGCCTACCCGCTGTCCGACGCGGACGCGCGGGCGCTGGTGGACCACTTCATGGACGTCTACGCGCCCTCCCGCAGCGCGCGCAACAACCTGCGGGCGTTCGCGGGGTTCGTGCTGTCGGGCCCGGAGTACCTGACGGTGCTGGACGGCGCGACCGGCCGGGAGCTCAAGACCGTGCGGTACGAGCCGGGGCGGCACGACGACGGGTTGATGTGGGGCGACTACGCCCTGCCCCGGATCGAGCCGGGCAACCGGGTCGACCGGTTCCTGGCCGGGGTGGCCTACCTGGACGGCAGGCGGCCCTCGGCGGTGTTCGCCCGCGGCTACTACACGCGCAGCACCGTGGCTGCCTACCGGTGGGACGGCCGGGACCTGCGGCGGGACTGGTTCGTCGACAGCGGCTGGACCCCGATGGCCAACCCGTTCGACGACCCGGTGCACGGCCGCGACGGCACCTCGCCCGAGCACGGCCGGCTGACCACCCAGGGCGCGCACTCGCTCAGCGCCGCCGACGTGGACGGCGACGGCAGGCAGGAGGTCGTGTACGGGGCGGCCACCATCGACCACGACGGGTCGCTGCGCTACAGCTCGTTCGGCGTGCTGCCGCCGGGCAGCGCCAACCCCGGCGCGTCGGCGCGGCTGGGGCACGGCGACGCGCTGCACGTCACCGACATCGACCCGGCGCGACCCGGCCTGGAGATCTACATGGTGCACGAGGGCGCCCGCTCCGCGCCCTACGGCCACACGCTGCGCGACGCGTCCACCGGAGAGGTGATCCACGGCGGCTACACCGGGGCGGACACCGGGCGCGGCATGGTGGGCGACGTGCTGCCGGACGTGCCGGGGCTGGAGACCTGGGCGTCGGCGCCGGGCGGCACGGCCTCGGTGGGCCTGTGGTCGGCCGACGGGCGGCGGCTGTCGGACGCGATCCCGGGCACCAACCAGAGCATCCGGTGGGCGGCCGACCTCACCACGCAGGTCGTGAACGGCTCGGGCACGGCGACCCCGACCGTGGAGGACTGGCGGCGCGGCACGCTGCTGACCGCGACCGGCACGCTGGCCAACAACGGCACCAAGGGCAACCCGTCGCTGGTGGCCGACGTGCTCGGCGACTGGCGGGAGGAGCTGGTGGTGCGCACGGCCGACAGCTCGGCGCTGCGCGTGCACGTGAGCACCGAGGTGACCGGCCACAAGATGTACACCCTGATGCACGACCCGCAGTACCGGGTGGACGTGGCGCGGCAGCAGACCACCTACAACCAGCCCGCCCACCCCGGTTTCCACCTCGCGTCGGACACCGACTGGGCCGAGGTGCCGCGCTAGGGTTGGCGCGTGATCACCGTTGCGGTCGCCCAGCCGCGCTGCACCGCCTACGACGTGGCCGCCAACGCGCGGGCCCACGCCGAGGCGGTGCGCGCGGCGGGTGCGCGCGTGGTGGTGTTCCCGGAGATGTCGCTGACCGGGTACCACTTCGACGCGCCCGAGGTGTCGTTCGACCTGCTCGAACCGCTGGTGCGGGCGTGCGCGGAGACCGGCGCCGTGGCGCTGGCCGGCGGACCGGTGGCGGGACCGTCCATCGGGGTGCTGGAGGTGTCGGGCTCCGGCGTGCGGGTGGCCTACCGGAAGGTGTGGCTGGGCCCGCTGGAGGCCGTGTGCTTCGAACCCGGTCCCGGACCGGCGGTGGTCGAGGTGGACGGGGTGCGGCTGGGCCTGGCCGTGTGCCGGGACACCGGCGTGCCGCGGCACGCCGCGGACACCGCGGCCCTGGGCGTCGAAGCCAAAGTGGCGGGAGTGCTGGAGCACGTGGAGGACGCCGGGGTCGTCGGGCAGCGGGCGCGGCGCGTCGCGGGAGACCACGGCGTGTGGGTGGCGGCGGCGAGCTTCGCCGGCTCGACCGGCGAGGGGTTCTCGCGCGCGGCGGGCGGTTCCGGCATCTGGGACCCCTCGGGCGAGCAGGTGGCGTCGGCGGGCCCCGAGGTCGGCGCGGTGGTCTCGGCGGTCCTGGGC
>NZ_JBHWIE010000484.1:0-4468 GCF_042732085.1 Actinosynnema sp. NPDC059797 | reverse complement strand
TTACCGGGGGGGGCGCCGCGCGGGGGGCGGCTGGGCCCACGGGTGCTCACGGCACCCACTTCGCCCGGTCGGG
Source organism: Actinosynnema sp. NPDC059797 (assembly GCF_042732085.1). Lineage (NCBI taxonomy): Bacteria > Bacillati > Actinomycetota > Actinomycetes > Pseudonocardiales > Pseudonocardiaceae > Actinosynnema > Actinosynnema sp. NPDC059797. The sequence goes on along the minus strand of NZ_JBHWIE010000484.1, from coordinate 4,395 downwards.
CCGGTTCGCGATCATGCGGAGGAACGCCGGGGGCACGTCGTCCCGTTGCAGGAACACCTCGATCAGGACCAGCCGGTCGGTGGTGCCCACCGCGCGGGCGAGCGCGCCGTCCAGCTCGCCGGCCCGGCGCACGGTCATCACCAGCGGGTGCGGCACGCCCAGCGCGGCGGGCACCTCGGCCCAGTGCCAGCGGACGATGTCGTTGTAAGGGGCGCGGGCGCCGTGGGTGTGCCGCTCGATGGTGTAGCCGTGGTTGTTCACCAGGACCACGATGGGGTTGAGGCGGTGGTGGGCGATGACGCCCAGTTCCTGCGCGGTGAGCTGGGCGGAGCCGTCGCCGATGAGCACCACCCCCCGCCGGGTGGGGTCGGCGAGCTGCCCGCCGAGCAGCGCGGGGATGGAGTAGCCGATGGAGGCCCACAGCGGCTGTGCGACGAACCGGGCGCCGCTGGGGAAGCGGCGGCCCGCGATGCCCAGGAGCGCGGTGCCGTTGTCGGCGTACACGGCGTGGTCGGGCCGCACGGCCTCGCCCACGGCCCGCCACAGGTGGGACTGGGTCACCGGGACCAGCGCACCGCACAGCCTCCGCCCGAGGGCGCCCACCGACGCCTTCACCGCGCTCGGCAGGCCCGGCGGCGGGGCCGGTTCGGGCGGCACGGGCGCGGGTGCCCCCGGGCGGGCCGGGGCGCGGTCGCGGACCAGGTCCGCCAGCACGCCCAGCGCGACGGCCAGCGGCACGCCCGGGAAGTCCGCGCCGGCCACCCTGGCGGTCGTCGGACCGAGGTCGATGGCCTCCTCCGGGTCGAACCCGTGGGTGAACTTGCCGGTGTTCGTGTCGGCGAGCAGCACGCCCGCCAGGATCAGCGGGTCGGCCCCGTCGATGGTGGCGCGGAAGGGCGCCTCGCTCATCGCACCCGCGTACAGCCCGAGGAAGCCGGGGTTCTGCTCGTCCACCACGGTCTTGCCGCCCACCAGGGTCGCGTGCGGCAGGGAGCCCGCCGCCAGCAGGGCCGTCAGTTCGGCGCGGGCGTCGAACCTGTCCACCAGGAAGTCCGCCAGCACCGCCACGTCGCGCGCCGAGGCGAGCCGGTCGCGGGCCGCGGCGCGGAACGCCGCCACGGCGTCCGGGTCGGCCTCGTCCCGGCCCGGCACCTGCAGCGGCGGGCGCGGCGCGGCGGGCCTCAGGGCGACGTCGCGCGGCACCCGCAGGTACCCGGGACGCCGCTCGCGCAGGCAGGTGGCCAGCACCCGGTCGATCTCCGCCAGGGCGTTGTCGGGCCGCAGCACGGCGTCCGCGCACACCACCTGCCGGTGCGCGCGGGCGAACCGGTCGAAGTCGCCGTCGCCCATCGTGTGGTGGACCGCGCTGCCGGCCTGCTCGGTGGCCTGCGTGGGGCCGGTGACGACGTGCAGCACGGGAACGCGTTCGGCGTAGCTGCCCGCCACGCCGTTGATCGCGTTCAGCTCGCCGACGCCGAAGGTGGTGAGCAGCGCGCCGAAGCCGTTGGCGCGCGCGTAGCCGTCGGCGGCGTACGCGCTGTCCAGTTCGTGCGCCGTGCCGACCCAGTCCACCCGCGGGTGGGCGAGCACGTGGTCGAGCACCTCCAGGTTGTAGTCCGCCGCCATGCCGAACAGGTGCCGCACCCCCAGGGCGCTCAGGCGGTCCAGGAGGTGGTCGATCACCGCACCGCCGCTCTCCGGTCGACTGGTCGTCATGTCATGCCTTCCTCTCTCGGCGTGGAACCCGCGGCGCCGGTGGCGCGGTGCGGGTGGTGGAGGTGCGGCGTCGCCGGGGAGCCCGGCGACGCCCGGGAGTCGGCGGGGCGGAGGACGCGGGTGGAGGACGCAGGGCGGAGGACGCGGGGCAGCGGAGTGGTGCCGGGAGCGCGCGGACCACCCGTCGCGCGCGCCCGCTCGCCGGTGGGCGGCCGCTCGCCGGCACGTGCTCCCGGAGCGCCTTGCCGGGATCGCCCCCGCTGCCATGCTCGCGGTCATGGGAGGGAACCTGTCCCGACGCCTGGTGCCCGATCCCCTGTGGGTGCTCGTCGCACCGCTGGTGCCGGCGTTCGACCGGCGACCGCAGGGCGGCGGCACCGCACCGCTCGACGGCCGCGAGGTCTTCACCGCGGTCGTGTTCGTGCTCGTCAGCGAGTGCGCCTGGCGCCGGTTGCCGCCCGTTTTCGCCGTCTCGCCCGCGACCGCGCATCGGCGCTTCGTCGCCTGGACCGAGGCGGGGCTGTGGGAGCGGGTGCGCCGGACGCTGCGGGAGGACCCCGGCCTCGGCGCCGACCGCGAGTGGGCGGTCGTGGTCGTCGACGCCGCCCTCTCCCGGGGCGCACGCGCGGTGGCGCGCCACCGCCGCCCTTGACGGGCACGCCCGGCGGTGGCCCGGCCGTCGGGTCACCGGCCCAGGGTGACGACGTCGAGCAGGCCCCGCGCGTACTGGTCCCGGATGCGCCGCTTGTCGTACTTGCCCACCGACGTCTTCGGCACCTGGCCCACGGCCGCCCACCGCTCGGGCACCATCCACGAGTCCACGTGCCGGCGCAGGAAGTCGCGCAGGTCCTCGAAGCCGACCCCGCTGCCCGCGCGCAGCGACACCGCGGCCAGGGGCCGCTCGCCCCAGCGGTCGTCGGACACCGCGACCACGGCCGCCTCGACCACCGCCGGGTGCTCCGCCAGCGCGCTCTCCAGCGCCACGCTGGAGATGAACTCGCCGCCGGACTTGATGACGTCCTTCAACCGGTCGGTGAGCCTCAGGAAGCCGTCCGGGGAGACGGAGCCGACGTCACCGGTCCGCAGCCAGCCGTCGGCGGTGAAGTGCTCCACCGGCCGCTCCCGCGGCGCGTCACCGCCACCGTGGTAGGCGCCGGTCACGCAGGGGCCGCGGAGCTGGACCTCACCGGTCGTCACGCCGTCGTTCGGCACGGCGGTCCCGTCCGGCCCCGCGATCCGGAACCGGACCGACACCGGGAACCGGCCCTGGCTGGCGCGGTAGGCCCGCTCCCGCCGGCCTTCGGCGGCGCGGGGAGGCAGCGCGGTGTTCGCCAGCGACGAGGTCTCGGCCATCCCCCACGCGTGCAGGAGCTCGACGGAGTGGCGGTCCCGGTAGGCGTCCATCAGCGCGGGCGGGCAGGCGGACCCGCCCACCACCCCCCGGCGCAGGCTCGACGTATCGCGGGGCCGCGCGTCCAGCTCCTCCAGCAACCCGGCCCAGACCGTGGGCACCGCGGCGGCCATCGTCGGCCGGCCCTCCTCGATGACGCGGGCCAGCGCGGCGGGCCCGGTGTGCCGGTCGGCCAGGAGCAGGTCGGCGCCGGTGCAGAACGCGGTGTGCGGCACGCCCCAGCCGTTGACGTGGAACATGGGCGCGATGAGGAAGGCGGTCCGGCGGTGGGTGAGGTCGTAGCGGTCCGGCGCCGCGACCTGGAGGCAGTGCAGGTAGACCGACCGGTGGCTGTAGACGATGCCCTTGGGGTTCCCGGTGGTCCCGGAGGTGTAGCACATCGTCGCGGCGGTGTGCTCGTCCAGCTCCTCCTCCCACGGGTAGTCGGCCGGCTCGCCCGCGATCAGCTCCTCGTAGTCGTGCACCTCGCCGGCGAACCCGGCCACCGCGCCCCGGTCGCCGGGGCCGGCGATCACGAGGTGCCGCACGGTCGGCGGCAGCAGCGGCAGCAGCGGGGCGAACTGCCCGACCAGACCGCCGTCCACGACGATCACCTCGTCCCCGGCGTGCCGGGCGGTGTAGGCGACCTGCGCGGCCGGCATGCGCACGTTGAGGGGGTGCACGACGGCACCCATCGCGGGCACCGCGAGGAACAGCTCCAGGTGGCGGGTGTTGTTGCGCATGAAGGTGCCGACCACGCCCTGCCGGTCCTGCGGCCTGGTGCCCACGGCAACGCCCAGCCGGGTGCGCAGCGCGTGCGCCAGGCGGGCGGTGCGCGCGCCCACCTCCGCGTACGTCGTGCGGTCGAACCCGTCACCGTTCCAAGTGGACACCGCGGAATCGCCCAGGACCGAGGAGCCGTGGCGCAGGACGCGGGCGAGGGTGAGCGGTGCGGCGGGCATGGTGCTGTGCATGGGAATCCTCCGGATCGGACGACGCCGCCAAGGTGACCGGACCCCGGTGACCCGCGGGGCCCGTGCCGCCGAACGTAGGCGGCGCGCCCGCCGCCTGTCGCCCTCCGGCGCGGTCTCACGTGGCCGGCCGCGGCACCGCCCGCGCTGCGGCTCCGCCGACCGGGCCCCCGCCGGAACCCGCCGTCCCGACGGGTTCCGCCACGTCAGCCGACGTCCCACGCGACACGGCCCCGTGTTGACGCGCGCGGTGGCACGCCCCCGCGCCGGGTGCTCCCCGCGCACCACCGCCGCGCCCCTCCCGCGCACCGTCGCGAG
>NZ_JBHWIE010000483.1:0-4493 GCF_042732085.1 Actinosynnema sp. NPDC059797 | reverse complement strand
CCGCCACCCTCACCACACCCCTTCCCGACGAGCTGGACCGAGGAGCCCGGGAGCCTCGGCCGGCAGCGCGAACACCCCTTCGGCCACCTGCACGCCGGCGCCCCAGACCTCCACCCGCTCGACCCGCTCGGCGGACCCGGTGACGCGGGCGTGCATCGTGGACGGCCGGCCCATCTCGACGCCCTGGAAGATGGTGACCTCCTCGCCGAACGCCGCGAGCCCGTGCAGGCCGAGGTGGATCGCCAGCGGCCCGGCCACGGAGCCCGTGGCCGCGTCCTCCACCACGCCGTACGCCGGGGAGAACATCCGGTTGCCCCACCCGTCGCCGGACGGGGCGAAGCAGTGCGCGGCCATGTCCGGCAGCTCGGCGAGCATCCGCTGGTCCGGGCTGACCCTCTTGAGGTGGTCGATCGTCGTGCCCACGAGGACGTGGCGCGGCCCGTTGCGGAACGCCGCCACCGGCACCGCGGGCTCGTCGACGCCGAGCGCACGGAGCAGGAACTCCTCGTGCTCGTAGGGTCCCCAGGTCGGGATGGGCTGGTCCATGCGGGCCACGACGGCGGTCCCGCCGGACCGCTCCAGCTCGAACGGGACCACGCCGCGCTCGGTCTCCAGGGCGAGGGTGGGCCCGGTGTCGGTGTTGTTGGCCAGGGCGATCGCCGTGCCCAGGAGCGGGTGGCCGGCGAAGGGCAGCTCGTTGACCGGGGTGAAGATCCGGACCCGGTAGTCGCTGTCGGGCCGCCGCGGCCGGAGCACGAACGTGCTCTCCGAGAGGTTCAGCTCCCGGGCCAGGGCCTGCATCTGCCGTGCCGGCACGTCGTCGGCGTCGACGAAGACCGCCACCGGGTTGCCGGCGAGCGGCGTCCGGGTGAAGGCGTCGACCACGAAGTACCGCAGGGTCCGCGTCGCGGGCCCCATCAGCCCGGCTGCTCGGCGAGCGCCGGCGGCGCGTCGTCCGACGGCACGGCGCCGCGGTCGATGGTCGGCACCTCGATGCCGAGCGCCCGGAGCTGGCGGACGGGGTTCATGTGCTCGCGCTGCTCGACGATGAGGCCGTCGCGGAGCCGGAAGTAGTGGATGAAGTGGTTCTCGTACCACCTCTTGCCGTACTTCGGGAACAGCACGTGGCCCCGGCCGTCGCACTCGACCCAGAACCGGTTGGGGTCCTGCGTCTCGAAGACCTCGACGTCGTACCAGGCCCAGTCGGGGAAGATCTCCAGCGACCACGCGCCGTGGGCCGCCAGCCGGTCGGCGCCGGTCATGAGTATGGGCGCGCCGGTGTCGGTGGTGACCAGGCCGGCGCTGCCGTCCTCCGCGAACAGCAGGTGCCGCCGCAGCCGCCGTTCGCCGGCGATGTCCTCCATGTACCGGACGACGGTGGCCCGGTTGCGGCGCCTGAGGTCCCGGTCGTCCGGACCGGTCGTGAACTCCGTCGTGGGTTCCGTCGTGGGTTCCGCGGACAAGGTGTGCCTCCTCGTGTCGTCGGGTCACCCGCGGCGGCGCGACCGCACCGGCGGCAGCGGTCTGCGCCGCGGCGTCGCGTCGCGCCGGAGCACCGCGGCGATGGCCCGCGGCGTCGGGGTCTCGAAGATCTGCCTGATGCCCACCTCGACGCCCAGCTGCTCCAGGATCCGCACCTGCACGCGCCCGACGTGCAGGGAGCTGCCGCCCAGGTCCACGAGGTCGTCGTCGGCCCCGACGCGGTCGTCCTCCAGCACCTCGGCCCAGATCCGGGTGAGGACGGCCTCGTCGGGGGTCGCCGGCGCGCGGTAGGAGGCGCGCGGCCGGTAGGCGCTCCAGTCCGCCGGCGGCAGCCGCTTGCGGTCGACCTTGCCGAGCACGCCCACCGGCAGGCGCTCCATTGGTACGTAGGCGATCGGGACCATGTAGGCGGGCGCGTGGTCGACCATGTGGGCGCGCAGCACCTCGGGCGTCACCGGCCGGTCGGCGACGTAGCAGGCGACGAGCTGGTTGTGGCCCGCCGCGTCGGCGACGGCCACCACCGCGACCGCGCGCACGGCGGGGTGGTCGACCAGGATCGCCTCGACCGCCGCCGGTTCGACGCGGAACCCGCGGACCTTGACCATGTCGTCGAGGCGGCCGGTCAGCTCCAGCATGCCGTCGGGCCGGACCGAGCCGATGTCCCCGGTCCACAGCAGGCGCGAGCCCGGCGGCCCGAAGGGGTTGGGCCGGACGCGCCGGGCGGTCTCGGCGGGCTCGCCGAGGTAGCCCAGCATCAGCTCCGGCGAGGCCACGCAGACCTCGCCGACCACGCCGGGCGGGAGGAGCCGGAGGTCGGCGTCCACGACGTACACGTGGACGCCCGGCAGCGGGCGGCCCACCGGGGGCGGCTGCCGCCGGTCGTCCTCGGTCGCGGTGCGCGCGGTCACGCGGTGCTCCCAGGGGAACAGCATGCTCGTCACGAGGAACGCCTCGTTGCTGCCGTAGGCGACGACCACCTCGAACGGCAGCTCGGCGGGCGGCCACCGGCGGACCTTCTCCCCGCCGACCTCCATGACCCCGAGCGCGCAGTCGTCGGGCCACTCCAGGGCCGTCAGGGGCGCGGCCAGCTGGGTGGTGACGAAGGTGTGGGTGATCCCGTGGTCCAGGTGCCACTGCCGCAGCCGGACCGGTGAGACCAGCTCGTCGTCGCCGGCGATGTGCAGCGCCGCGCCGGCGCACAGCGTCCGCCACACCAGCGAGATGGAGATGCCCGCCGCCGCGTCGACCAACCACGACATGCGGGAGTCGGGCGTGATCCGCATGACGGCGGCCACTTCGAGGGCGAGGTGCGCGTGGGCGCGGTGCACCCCGAACACCGCGCGGGGGCGGCCGGTGGACCCGGAGGTCTGCACGACGTAGGCGAGGTCGTCCAGGTCGAGGGGCACGCCCGGGTTGTGCTCGGCCCGCTGCCGCACGTCCTCGGAGTCGACGTCGACGCGGACGGCGCCGGCGTCCCCGATGGCCGGCGAGTCGGGCACCGAGGTGGTCGAGACGACGGCGGCGGGCGGTGAGGCGGCGATGGCGGCTTCGAGGCGGGACGGCGGCGCGCCGGGGTCGAGCGCCACGACCACCGCGCCGATCTTGTAGGCGGCGAGGTAGCCGACGACCCACTCGGCCGAGCGCGGGACGTGGACGCCGACGACGTCGCCCTTGCGGACCCCGTGGGCGAGCAGGGCGTGCGCGACCTGGTTCGCGCGGGCGTTCAGCCGCGCGTAGGTGTGGGTCACGCCGTTCTCGTGCACGGCGGTGGCGTCCGGGCGCGCCGCCGCGCGGGCCTCGAACAGCACGGGCACGGGCGCGGTGACCGGGACGAGGTCGGCCGGGCCGTTCCAGTCCTCCAGCAGCATCCGCCGGTCGAGCGGGTCGACCAGCTCCAGGTCGCCGGTGGCGCGGTCGGGCGTCGCCGTGGCGGAGCGCAGCAGGCACAGGTGGCTGCGGGCGATCGTGGCCACCGCCCACGCCGGGAGCAGGTCCGGGTCGTAGGCGAACGACGCGGTGTGGCACGCCGCGTGGCCGTCGCCCTCGCGCAGCACGAGGCCGAGGTCGAACTCGCCGGCCGCGGGGTCGGCGACGCGGCACCGCCAGGCGCCGCCCGCCACGGGCAGGGTGCGGTCGGCCGGGCGCTCGGCGAAGGAGACCCGGCCGAGGGTCGGCCCGGCGGTGTCCTGGTGCAGCCGCCGGGACAGTTCGGGGAGCGGCACGGGGAGGCGGTCGCGGGCCTCGGCCAGCCGGCGGTCGGTGTCGGTCACCAGGTCCGCGAACGCCAGGTCGCGGGCGCCGGTCAGGGCGAGCGGGACGAGGTCGGTCCAGCAGCCCGGTCCGGCGTCGGCCGGGCGCCGGTCGAGTTCGGCCATGACCAGGACGGCGTCCTGGCGGGCGAACCGGTGCAGCAGCGCGCGGAACGCGGCGAGGTGGACCGTCGCGGTCGGCACGCCGAGCCGGCGGGCGACGGAGCGGACCGCCTCGCCCACCTCCTGGTCCAGTTCGACCCGGTGGTGGGCCACGCCGTACCGGGGGGCCGCCGGGCGCGGCCACATGCCGGGCAGCGCCACGTCGAGCGGCACCTCGCGCAGCTCGTCGTGGAGGGCGGTGATCGGGGAGTCGTCCCCCGGTGACGCCGTCCCCGCGGGTGGGAGGAACGCGGGAACGGCGTCCGGGGCCGGGCCGGTGGCCGTCGCGCGGGCGTCGTAGTGCTCCGCGAGCCGTTCGACGACCGCCACCAGCGAGCCCTGGTCGCAGACGAGCCGGTGCGCCACGAGCCCCAGGGCGCTGCGCCCGGGCAGGGCCACCAGCAGCACCGAGAGCAGGGGTCCGGCCGCGGTGTCGAGGGGGTTCGCGGCGTGCGCGGCGAGGGCCGCGGACGCCTCCGCCTCGTCGGCGGCGACGGCCTGCCGCACCGCGGCGGCGCGCTCGCCGGGGACCACCACGGCCTCCCCGGTGCCCCCGCCGAGGCGGGCCGGGGGCCACCCCGGGACGCCGGCGACGGCGGC
>NZ_JBHWIE010000482.1:0-4568 GCF_042732085.1 Actinosynnema sp. NPDC059797 | reverse complement strand
CTCCTGCTCCGCCCACAGCGCGGACTGCGCGGCGCTGACCGGCCGGTCGAGCACCCGCTCCCGGACCGCGGTCACGACCGCACCGCGGCGCGCTGCCTGCGGGCGCGCACGGCCTCGGCGAGCAGACCCGCCAGCGCCACCTTGTCGATCTTGCCGCTGGGCGTGCGCGGGAACGCGTCGAGCACGGTGATCGAGACCGGCACGGCCACGTCGGGCAGCACCTCGCGCAGCCGCGCGGTCACCGCCTCGGTGTCCAGCCCGGTCGAGCCGTCGGCGAGCACGACCGCCGAGCGCAGCGTGCGGTGCCCGGACGCGCTCTCCACCACCACGGTCGACGCGCCGTCCACGCCGGGCTCGGCGAGCAGGTGCGCGTCCACCTCCAGCGGGTCCACCCGGATGCCGCGCAGCTTGACCTCGTCGTCGTTGCGGGTCAGGAAGCGCAGCACGCCGTCGACCAGCTCGACCTTGTCGCCGGTGCGGAACGCCCTGGTGTGGCCGTGCGCGGTGCGCGGGATGTCGATGTAGCGGCGCGCGGTCAGCTCCGGCTGGCCCAGGTAGCCCGCCGACATCGGCCGGCCGGCGACCAGCAGCTCGCCCACGGTCGGCTCGGCCGGGTCGTCGGGCAGCACCAGCGCCTCGCAGCCGGGCAGCGGCGTCCCGATCGGGGGCAGCGCGGGCCAGTCCGCGGGCGGCCCGGTCAGGACGTGCGCGGTGACCATGGCCGATTCGCTCTGGCCGTAGTGGTTGTTGAGCCGGCACCCGGGCAGGCGCTCGAAGAACTCGCGGATCCTGGGCGTGCAGACGAGCTGCTCCCCCGCGGTGTTCACCTCGACCAGCCGCAGCCTGGCCAGCAGTTCGTCGGTGGCCGCGATGGTGAGCATCTGGAGCGCCAGGTTCGGCAGGAACACCCGCTGGACGCCGTGCTCGGCCAGCCACTCCAGCAGCTCGCCGGGCTCGCGGCGCAGCCGCTCGGGCACGACCGCGATCGTGCCGCCGCCCACCAGGGTGCCCAGCACCTCCTGGAACTGGACGTCGAAGTTCAGCGGCGCGAACTGGGCGGTGCGCAGGTCGGGCGCGACCGAGTGGTCCGCCTGCCAGCGCGCCATGGCGTCGATGCAGTGGTAGGACACCTCGACGCCCTTGGGCCAGCCCGTCGAGCCGGAGGTGTAGATCAGGTAGACGGCGCGCCCGGGCACCTGCTCCGCGGGCCACCGCACGTCGGTCGCCGGGTCGAACCCCGTGGCGTCCGGCGCGTCCGGGACGGTCGCGGTCACCGGGTGCCGCACCACGTCCCGGTCGGTCAGCAGCAGCGCGGGCGCCGAGTCGGTGACCATGTGCTCCAGCCGCTTGACCGGGTACTCGGGGTCCAGCGGCACGTAGGTCGCCTCGGCCAGCAGCACGCCCAGCAGCGCCACCACGGCCCGGGTGCCGCGCGGGTAGGCCACCGCGACCCGGTCGCCCGGCCGCACGCCGCGCTCCCGCAGCACCTCGGCGGTGCGGTGCGCCCACGCGTACAGCTGGGCGTAGGTCAGCGCCGGCCCGTCGCCGACTAGCGCCAGGTCGTCCCGGCGCTCGCCGGCGGTGCGGCGCAGGGCGAGCGGGAGCCACTCGGCGTCGCTGTCCCCGCCCCACAGCCCGAGGTAGCCGGGCGCGGCGGGTGCCAGCCTGGACGCCAGCTCCTCGGCCAGCTCGCCGACGGTGGGGTGGTCGAAGATCACGCGCAGGCCGACGGTCAGGTCGAGCCGGTCCCGGATGCCCGCCGCGATCCTGGTCGCGGTGATCGAGTCGCCGCCCAGGTCGACGAAGTTCTCGTCCTCGGCGATGCCGTCGACTCCCAGCGCCTGCTCCCACAGCGCGGTGACCTCGGCGGCGATGTCGGTCGGGTTCATGCCAGCACCTCACGGATGGTTCGCAGCGCGGCGCCCGGGTCCTCGGCCCAGCGGCGGGCGGTCTCCTCGAAGGAGTCGCGGAAGAACTCCGCGCTGTCGGCGGTGAACAGGTCTGCGGAGGTCAGCAGGTGGCCGGTCGCACCGGACCGGGTGAAGTCCAGGTGCAGCTCCACCTCGTACCTCGTGCGGGTCGGCGGCACCCGGTGCCACGCGGTGCGCGCGCCGGGGAACCGGGGCGGCTCGGCGGGCGGGTGCAGGTCGAACACGGACTGCGCCAGCCGCGCCCGCCGGGGTGTCGGCGGCAGGCCGGCCACCGCGGCGATGCGGTCGAAGGGCGCGTCGGCGTGGTCGGCCGCGTCCAGGACGGTCCGCCGCACCCGGTCGGTCAGCTCCCGCAGCGTGGTCTCGGGCGGGCAGGCGATGCGCACCGGCACCACGTTGACCAGGAACCCGACCAGGCCGTGGTCGGCGGGGTCCAGGCGACCGGCGACCGGCAGGCCGACCACGGTCTCCGCCGCGGGCTGCTCGTCCGCGCCGGTCAGCACGGCCGCGAAGCAGCCCAGCAGCACCTGCAGCGGCGTGGCGCGGGCGTCCCTGGCCACGCCGGCGACCGCGGCGCACACCTCGGCGGGCAGCTCGACGGGCCGCGCGTGGGCGAGCCCGCTGCGCCGCGCGGGCGGCGGCAGGTCCGGCCGGGGACCGCTCAGCTCCGGCACGCCCGCCAGCTCGGCGCGCCAGTGGTCCAGCGCGGCCGTCGGCTCCGGCCTGGCCCGCAGGGCGTGGTCGGTGAAGCGCGGCGCGGGCGGCAGGTCGGGCGACCGCCCCTCCGCCAGCGCCGGGTACAGCTCGGTCAGCTCGCGCACCAGCACCGCGAGCGACCAGCCGTCCACCGCGATGTGGTGGTAGGTGAAGACCAGGACGTGGTCCTCCGGCCCCACCCGCAGCAGGGTGACCCGCACCGGCGGCTCGGACCGCAGGTCGAACGGCCGCGCGCGCAGCTCGGCCACGCGGGCGCCCACGTCGCCGGCGTCCCCGACGTCCTCGGCCGAGAGCACGTCGGGCGCCTCGTCGAGCACCACCTGCACCGGCTCGGGCCCGCGGTCGTCGATCACGGTGCGCAGCGCCTCGTGCCGCTCGACGAGGCGGGCGACGCAGGCGCGCAGCACGTCCTCGCGCAGCGGGCCGGACACCCGGACCGCGGACTGCACCACGTACTCGCCGGGCGTGAGCCGCTCGGCCAGCCACAGGCGCGCCTGGCCGGGCGTCAGCGGCGCGGTGGTCGTCCCGGTGGTCACCACGACCGCTCCAGCAGCGACGCCACGACCGCCGAGTGGTCCGCGCCGGACGGGGTGCGGAGCTGCCGGGTCGCCGCGGCGACGCGGTGCCAGGCGGCCTCGCAGAACACGTCGGCGAGGTCCTGCGACTCCGGCTCGCCCGCGGCGCGCGCGAGCACCAGCGCCGCGGTCACCAGCTCCTCGGCCAGCTCGCCGAGCAGGGACAGGGCGTGCCCGTCCGCGGTCGGCCCCGACCGGGGTCCGGCGCCGGCGGCCCGGCACGCCTCGGCGAACGCGCGGGCCTGGCCGGTCAGCTCCACCCAGTGGGCGCGGTTGCGCCCGGAGAGGCCGGCGGGCGGCTCGGCTGCGGGCGCGTCGGACAGCGCGTCGGGCGCGCCCAGGTCCGGTGCGAAGTAGGTGAGCGCGAAGTTCGCCGCCAGGCGCATCCGCAGCAGCACCTCCGTGCCGCCCGCGATGCGGGTGCCCCTGGCGTCCCGGAACAGCCGCTCGACCGGCGCGGGCACGGCGCCGCGCGCGGCCTTCCCGGCGGCGGTCTCGAAGCCCTCGCCCGCCATCAGCGTCAGGGCGCGCTCGGCGACCCGCCAGGCGGCCATCGAGGTGATGTCCTTGGCCGCGACCTGCTCGGGCGCGAGGTTGACCCGGCGGTCGCCCGCGTCGCCCAGCATCGCCCAGCGCGCCACGGTCTCCAGCGCGTAGGTGTCGGCCGCGCACTCGGCGAGCATCCCGCGCACCTGGGCGTAGTCGGCGAGCACGACGCCGTCCACGCGCCGCCGCGACACGTACTCGGTGGCCCACCGCAGGCAGCCGCGGGCGACGGCCAGCGACGGACCGGCGACCACGTGCACGCGGCCGCGGGCCAGCACGGAGGCCCGCTGCACGGACAGCCACGGGTCATCGTCCTCGGGCAGCAGCCGCTCGGCGGGCACCGGCGCGGCGGCGAAGGCCAGCTCCCCGTTGGGGAAGCCCTGGAAGCCCATGAACTCCAGCCGCGACAGCACCTCGGTGCCGGCGTCGCGCGCGTCGACGAACAGGATCCGGTTGCGGCCCTCGAGGGTGGCCGTCACCGCGATCACCTCGGCGATCGGGCCGTTGCCGATGTAGAGCTTGTGGCCGTCCAGCAGGTAGCCGCGGCCGTCGTAGGAGGGGTGGGCCTGGGTGGTCCGGCCCCGGTTGGACGCGCCCGCGGGCTCGGTGTCGGCCATCGCGGTGACCGCGCCCGCGGCCAGCCGCTCCACCAGGAAGTCGCGCAGCGGGCCCTCGGGCGCGATCCGCAGGTACGCGGGCGCGCCGATGCCGTTGTGGATGGCCAGCAGCAGGCCGGCGGGCACGGACGCCTCGGCCGCCGCGGTCACCAGCCGGAACACGTTGTACGGCGACAGTTCCC
>NZ_JBHWIE010000481.1:0-4598 GCF_042732085.1 Actinosynnema sp. NPDC059797 | reverse complement strand
GCGAACACGACCCCGAACTCCGCGCCCGCGTGATCAACGGCCTCGCATTCCTCGGCCTCACCCTCGACCCGGACGCCAACACCACCGCCTCGGGTGACACCGAGATCGGCACCGGCGTCTGGGTGGTCACCGCGCGCGAAGACGTCGAGATCGCGGCCGGCACCAGGGCCGCGTTGGCGGCGCGGGAACCGGGGTGATGAGCGGCGCCGGGGTCGCCACTCCACGTCCACAGGAGTTGTCGTGTTGTAAAGTTGAAGAAGTTTTCAACTCTTCAACTCCCAGGAGCCCGTCGTGCCCCTCCCACTGCACCAGGCCAAGGCGGAGTTCTTCCGGATGCTGGGGCACCCGGTGCGCATCCGGGTGCTCGAACTGCTCCAGGACGGGCCCAAGCCGGTGCGCGACCTGCTGGCCGACATCGGGATCGAGGCGTCGAGCCTGTCCGCGCAGCTCGCGGTGCTGCGCCGGTCGGGGATCGTCACGGCGACCCGGGACGGCACGACCGTGGTGTACGCGCTGACCGGTGACGACGTGGCCGAACTGCTCCGCGTGGCGCGGAAGGTCCTCACCGGTCTGCTGGCCGGGCAGAACGAGCTGCTGGCGATGCTGCGCGAGGAGGAGCGGTCGTGACGACCTTCCTGCCCGCCAGGGCGGACTGGGCCGGCGCGACCCGCCGGGACCTGCTCGCCGGGGTGACGGTGGCGATCGTGGCGCTGCCGCTGGCCCTGGGGTTCGGCGTCGCCTCCGGGCTCGGCGCGGCTTCCGGCCTGGTCACGGCCGTCGTGGCGGGCGCGCTGGCGGCGGTGTTCGGCGGCTCCAGCCTCCAGGTGTCCGGCCCGACCGGCGCGATGACGGTGGTGCTGGTGCCGATCGTCGCCCGTCACGGCGTGGACGGCGTGCTGACCGTCGGCCTGCTCGCGGGGGTCCTGCTGGTGTTGCTCGCGGTCGCGCGGGCGGGCCGCTACATGCGGTACGTGCCCGTGCCGGTGGTGGAGGGGTTCACGATCGGCATCGCGGCGGTGATCGCCTTGCAGCAGGTGCCCGCGGCCCTGGGGGTGCCCGCGCCGGGCGAGGACCACGTGGTGCTCGCCGCCGTCGCGGCCTTCGCCGAGTTCGCCGCCGCACCGCGTTGGGAGGCCGTCGCCCTGGCCGCCGGGGTCGCCCTGGTGATGCTGGTCGGCGCCAGGTGGCGGCCAGGGGTGCCGTTCTCGCTGCCCGCCGTCGTCGTGGCGACCCTCGTGGCGCAGTGGGCGGCGCTGCCCGTGGCCCGCATCGGCGAGCTGCCCGCCTCGCTGCCCGCGCCCTCCCTGGCGTTCCTGGACCCGGGCGCGCTGTGGTCGCTGCTGCCCTCGGCGGTGGCGGTGGCCGCGCTCGCCGCGCTGGAGAGCCTGCTGTCGGCCGCGGTCGCCGACGGCATGAGCGTCAACCAACGCCACGACCCGGACCGCGAGCTGTTCGGCCAGGGCGTGGCCAACCTGGTCGCGCCGCTGTTCGGCGGCGTGCCCGCCACGGCGGCCATCGCGCGCACGGCGGTCAACGTCCGCTCCGGCGCGACCTCGCGCCTGGCCGCCCTCACCCACGCCGCGGTGCTGCTGCTGATCGTCCTGGTCGCCGCGCCGTGGGTGGCCGGGGTCCCGCTGGCGGTGCTCGCGGGCGTGCTGCTGGCCACGGCGGTCCGGATGGTCGAGGTCGGCTCGGTGCGCGCCCTGGCCCGCGCGGGCCGCTCCGACGCCGCGGTGCTCGCCCTGACCGCCGTGGCCACGCTCGCGCTGGACCTGGTCACCGCCGTCATCGTCGGCCTGCTGCTGGCGGGCGTGTTCGCGCTGCGCGCGGTGTCGCGGACCGCGCGCCTGGAGGAGGTCCCCCTGGAACCGGGCGACCACCGCGAGGAGGAACGGGCGCTGCTCGCCCAGCACATCGTCGCCTACCGCCTCGACGGCCCGCTGCTGTTCGCCGCCGCCCACCGCTTCCTGCTGGAGCTGACCGAGATCACCCCGGTGTCGGTGGTCATCCTGCGGATGTCCCGGTTGTCCGCCGTGGACGCCACCGGCGCGCAAGTGCTGCGCGACGCCGTGCGCCGCCTGGAACACCGCGGCGTCACCGTCCTGGTCTCCGGCGTGCGCGACGAGCACCGACGGGCGCTGGACACCCTGGACCTGCGCGTGTTCGACCACACGCCCGACGCCATCGACCACGCCCGCGCCCTGCTGCGGGAGCGCGACCTCCTGCCCTGACCGCACGCCGGCTTCAGCGCAGCGACGCGGCGTGGTCGGGCACGTAGGTCTGCAACTCGCGGTCGGTGCGGCGGTAGCCGGTGGGCGCCGGGCGGGGCGGCAGGTGGAACGCCGGGGGCTCGACCTCGTAGTAGGGCAGCGTGGACAGCAGGTGGGCGATCATGTTGACGCGGGCGCGGCGCTTGTCGTCGCTGTCGACCACGTACCAGGGGCACTCGGCGGTGTCGGTGTGGACGAACATCTCGTCCTTGGCGCGGGAGTAGTCCTCCCACCGGGTGATCGAGTCGACGTCCACGGGGGACAGCTTCCAGCGGCGCATCGGGTCGTCGAGGCGGCGTCGGAACCGCTTCTCCTGCTCGGCGTCGCTGACGGAGAACCAGTACTTGCGCAGCAGCACGCCGTCGTCGACCAGCATCCGCTCGAACTGCGGGCACTGCCGGAGGAACCGCCGGTGCTCCTCGGGGGTGCAGAACCCCATCACGTGTTCGACCCCGGCGCGGTTGTACCAGCTGCGGTCGAACAGCACGATCTCCCCGGCGGCGGGCAGGTGGGCCGCGTAGCGCTGGAAGTACCACTGGGTGCGTTCGCGCTCGGTGGGCGCGGGCAGCGCGGCGATGCGGGCGATGCGCGGGTTGAGGTACTCGGTGATCCGCTTGATCGTGCTGCCCTTGCCCGCCGCGTCGCGCCCTTCGAACACGACCACGACGCGGGCCCGTTCCACCCGCACCCACTCCTGGAGCTTCACCAGTTCCGCCTGCAACCGCCTCAGCTCGGCCTCGTAGGCGGGCCGGCGCAGGCGCTCCCCGGTCACCGCTGCTCCCCCGTCTCGCGCACGACGAGCACCGGGCACGGGGCGTGGTGGACCAGGGCGTGGCTGGTGGATCCCAGGGCGTAGCCGGTGAGCGGGCTGCGGCCGTGGCAGCCGACGACCAGCAGCGAGGCGCCGCGGGCGCGTTCGGTGAGCGCGCGGGCGGGGCTGCCGTGGGCGACGACGAGTTCCAGCGGCACCTCCGGGTACTTGCGGCGCCACGGGGCCAGCGTGTCGGCCAGCCGTCCGCCGCGGGTGGCGTCGTGATCGGCCACGTCGATGCCCAGCGCGTCGGCCATGCCATCGTGCAGCGCTTCGGGCGGGGCGTGCCAGGCGTGCACGGCGACCAGCGGCACACCACGTGCGGCGGCCTGCTCGAAGGCGCACGCCAGCAGCGCCGGGTGCTCCTCGTGCACCCCGACCACGACCGGGCCCCCGCCCTGCTCGCCGCGCACCACGACCACCGGGCAGCCGCCGCGGGCGGTGAGCGCGACGGCGGTGGAGCCCAGCAGCAGGGCGGTGAAGCCGCCCAGGCCGCGGGAGCCGAGGACCACCAGGGCCGCGTCCGCGGATTCGGCGAGCAGCAGCGGCACCGGCTCGGCGACCTCGACGTGCAGCTCCAGCACCACCTCGGGGTCCACGGCGCGGGCCTGCGCGGCGGCCTCGCGCAGCCACCGCCACGCCTGCCCGTGCAGTGCTTTGCGGGCGCGCCCCTCCAGTTCGGGGGAATCGGCGGGCAGCCGCAGCTCGGCGTGCACCGCGCGCAGCGGTACCGCCAGCCTGCGGGCTTCCGCCGCGGCCCAGCGCACCGCCTCCAGCGCGGACGCCGAACCGTCGACACCGACCACCACGGGTCCGGTCACCTCGATCGCCTCCTCGACTCCTCGCCCGCGTGGACCCGCGGGGTGCTGTTCACCCGGACCGGTCGACGCGGTCATGCCGGCCCTCCGACCCGGTGGCCGGTGGCGGTGTCGTCCCAGCTGGGGGTCAGCCGGTCCACGACGTCGACCACACCGGGCGTGGCCCTGGTGACCCGGACGGCGATGTCGGCTTCGCTGCGGCGCTCGACGCGCCCGGTCAGGGTGACCACGCCGTCGACCACGTCGACCTCGATGGCGGTCGGCTCCAGCCAGAGCGTGCGCTGCACCACCTCGCGCGTGATCTGCTCGCGCAGTTCGGCGTCGGAGCGCAGGAAGACGCGCAGCAGGTCCCGGCGGGACAGCACGCCGACCAGCCGGCCGTCGCCGTCGACGACGAACAGCCTGCGCACGCCCGCCTCGGCCAACCGGTGGGCCGCGGCGCTCGCGGGTTCGTCGGGGCCGGTGGTGGCCACCGGGGAGGTCATCACGTCGGCCGCGGTGACCCCTTGGGACCGCCGCCACCGGCGGCGGGCGTCACGTCCGGCGAACACCGACGGCGCGTCCTCGGTGCCGCCGCGGTATTCCTCCTTGGGCAGCAGGTCGGCCTCGGACACCACGCCGATCGGCCGGCCCTCGTCGTCGACGACCGGCACGGCGCCGAACGCGCCCTCGGTGAGGGTGGTGGCGATGTCCTTGAAC
>NZ_JBHWIE010000480.1:0-4617 GCF_042732085.1 Actinosynnema sp. NPDC059797 | reverse complement strand
TCGACGACGTCCCGCCCCCGGTGAACATGCTGCTCGGCGAGCGCCAGGTGCTCGCCGCCGGGGACGTGACCGCGACGGTGCTGCGCGGCGGGCTCGTGCACGGCCGGGGCGGTTCGGCGCTGGTGCTCGCGATGATCGGCGTGTCGAAGCAGCTCGGCGCGGCGCCCTACGTGGGGTCGGGGGAGAACCTGTGGTCCCCGGTGCACGTGGACGACCTGGCGAGGCTGTACGTGGCGGCGCTGGAGCGGCCGGTCGGCGGGGTGTTCAACGCGGCCTCGCGCACGTTGCTGCGGATGCGGGACCTGGCCGAGGCGGTCGCCGAGCTGACGGGCGCCGACCGGGCGCCGCTGGACCCGGAGGCGGCGGCGCGGGCCTTCGGGCCGCTGGCGGGGGTGCTGGGGCGCAACATCACGCTCGACCCGGCCCGCGCGGAGGAGGCGTTCGGCTGGCGGACCCGGGAGGTGGGGTTGCTGGAGGACGTCGTGCGCGGGTCCTACCGGGACCTCGGCTGAGCCCGCCCTCCGAGCCCGTCCTCCGAGCCCCGCCGGACGAGCCTGGGGGACGGGTTACGATCGGGACCGTGGTGGACCCGATCTCGGAGCTCGACCGGGGCGACGCCGTGCTGCGGTACCGGGACCTGGCCGGTCCGCGCCGCCCGGTCGTGCTCACGCACGGCGCGGGCATGGACCGCCGGATGTTCGAGGTGACGGCCCGCGCCCTGCACGCCGCCGGGTACCGGGTGGTCGACTGGGACCTGCGCGGCCACGGCGAATCCACCCTCGCGGCCGGCACCCGGTTCACCGCGGGGGCCGCGCTGGACGACCTGGCCGCGCTGCTGGACCACCTCGACCTGCGACGCCCGGTCCTGGTGGGGCACTCGCTGGGCGGCAACCTCTCCCAGGCCCTCGTCCGCCGCCGGCCCGACCGCGTCGGGGGCCTCGTCGTCGTGGACGCGACGTGGAACGCCGGGCCGCTGACCGCGGCGGAGCGGTTGCTGCTCGGGCTCGCGGCGCCGGCGCTGGCCCTCGTGCCCGCCTCGCGGCTGCCGTCGCTCATGGCCCGCGCCTCGGCCGTGACCCCGCGGGGCGTCGCGGACTCGGCGGAGGTGTTCGGGCGCATGCCCAAGCCGGTGTTCCTGGACGTGTGGCGCGCCACGGTGTCGTTCGTGGACCCGGACCCCGGGTACCGCACGCCGGTGCCGCTGGCGCTCGTGCGCGGCGAGCGGGACCGCACCGGCAACATCGCCACCGCCATGCCCCGCTGGGCCGCCGCCGAGGGGGTGGCCGAGCACGTCGTGCCCGGCGCGGGGCACAACGTCACCCTGGACGCCGCCGACGCGACCGCCGTGCTGCTGCGCGACATCGTCGACCGGTGGACGGAGGTGGACCAGGGCGCGGCGCCCTGACGGGGTCGGACTCAGGACGGGGTCGGACTCAGGACGGGTCTGAGGCCGCGGTCCCGGCCGGCACCCCGAGGTGGCGTTCCCGCAGCTCGTCCATGACGGCGCGCCACATCTCGGGACCGCCCTGGTGCAGCCGCTCGGCCCGCACCCGCAGCTCCGGCGTCGTGGGGCGGTGCCGCAGCCCCCACCAGCCCAGCTGGGCCAGCACGGGCACCAGCTCGATGGACGCCTCGGTGAGGCTGTAGGTCGCGCGCTTCCCCGCGCCGGGGTCGTCGTGGGTGAGCAGCCCCGCCGCCACCAGGTCGCGCAGGCGGCTCGCGAGGATGTTGGACGCGATGCCCTCCTCGGACTCCCGCTGGAGCGCCCGGAAGTGGCGGCGGTCCGCGAACATGATGTCGCGCAGCACGATGAGGGTCCACCTGTCGCCCAGGACCTCGACCGCGGCGTTGACGGGGCAGCCCGATCGTGGCTCGTCGATCATGACCACCTCCAGCTGGTTGCAGTTTACCACCACCCTGCTACGGTACAAGCGGTTGCTAAATGCAAGCGGTTGTCCGGAGCTCCGCTGAGCACTTTGGAAGATGCTCCCGCTGCGGGTTCCTCCCAGACTCGACGGCAGTCAAGGAAGGTGCACATGAGTAACCGGCAGACGGTGTTGGGCCGCGGCAGGGCGAACGTCGTCCTGGTGACGCTGTTCGTGGGTTCGTTCGTGCTGGGCACGGCCGAGCTGCTCATGGTCGGCGTGCTCAACCTCATCGCCGACGACCTGCACGTCTCCGTCCCCACGGCCGGCACGCTGGTCACCGCCTACGCGCTGGGCGTGGCCATCGGCGGTCCGCTGCTGACCGCGCTCACCATCAGGTTCGACAAGCGCCTTATCCTCCTGGGCTCGGCCCTGCTGTTCGCCGCGGGCAACCTGGTCCCGGTGCTGACCGAGGACTTCGTCGCGTTCGCCGCGGCGCGGGCGGTCACCGGCTCGCTGCACGGCCTGTTCGTCGCGGTCGCCTTCCTGGTGGCCATGGCGGTCGTGCCGCCCGAGCGCGCGGGCCGGGCGATCTCGGTGGTGTTCTCCGGGTTCGCCGTGTCCGCGGCGGCGGGCGTGCCGCTGGGCACCCTGGTCGGCCAGGCGCTGAGCTGGCGCGACTCGTTCACCGCGATCGTCGTGCTCAGCGCCCTCGTGTGCGCGGTGACCGCGGCGGTGGTGCCCTCGCTGCCCGCCACCGGCGGGGCCGGCGCGGGCGACCAGGCCCGGCACGCCTTCGCGCCGCGGGTGCTGGCCGTGCTGGGCCTCGGCCTGCTGATGTTCGCCTCGCTCTACTCGGCGCTGACCTACATCGTGCCGTTCCTGGAGGGCGTCACGGGCATCACCGGGGCGATGCTCAGCGTGTTCCTGCTGGCCTACGGCGTGTCCACGGCGGTGGGCTCGTTCGGCGGCGGTCGGTTCGCCGACAGCGGCGCGCCGCGCGCCATGCTCGTCGGCTGCGTCGGCGCGACCGCCGCGATGGTGGTGCTGCTGGTCGGCGGCTCGATCGCCTTCCTGGTGATCATCGCCCTGCTGACGTGGGGCATGTTCGCGCTCGGCGCGGTGCCCGCCTTCCAGTACCGCGTGCTGGAGCTGGCCGGTCCGGGCAGCCAGCTCGCGTCGTCGCTGCCCGCCTCGGCCGCCAACGCTGGCATCGCGCTGGGCTCGGTCATCGGCGGCGTGGCCATCGGCGGCGGCAGCGTCTCCAACGCGGTGGTCGCCGGCATCGTCCTGGGCGTCATCACGATCCCGATCGCCTGGGCCACCGGCTTCCTCAAGCGACCGGTGTCCGACGGGGCGGCGGAACCGGCACCGGCCGCGTAGCCCGACCCCGCGGGTCGCGCGGCGCCGAGGCCGTCCACCAACGCCCCGATTCCACCACCAACGAGGGCCCGGGCGGACCACCGCCCGGGCCCCAACGGGAAAGGGTCTGTTGTGGACAGAGCAGAGCTGCGGGTCGGCCTCGTCGGCTACGCGTTCATGGGCACCGCGCACTCGCTGGCGTGGCGGACGGTCAACAAGGTGTTCGACCTCCCGCTGCGCGTTCGCACCGTCGCGATCTGCGGCCGCGACGAGGGCAACGTCGCCGCGGCCGCGGACCGGCTGGGCTGGGAGGAGCACCTGACCGACTGGCGCGAGCTGGTGGCGCGCGACGACGTCGACGTGATCGACGTGTGCACCCCCGGCGACCTGCACGCCGAGATCTCCACCGCCGCGCTCGCCGCGGGCAAGCACGTCCTGTGCGAGAAGCCGCTCGCCAACACCGTCGACGAGGCCCGCGCCATGACCGACGCGGCGGCCCGCGCCGCCGCGTCGGGCGTCCGCTCGGCCTGCGGCTACAACTACCGCAGGTTCCCGGCCGTCGCGCTGATGCGGCAGCTCGTCGCCGACGGCAGGCTCGGCACGATCCGGCACGTGCGCGCGGCCTACCTCCAGGACTGGGTCGCCGACCCCGGGATCCCGCTGCTGTGGCGGCTGGAGAAGGACCGGGCCGGCTCCGGCGCGCTCGGCGACATCGGCGCGCACATCGTCGACCTGACCCAGTACGTGACCGGGCAGCGGATCACCGGCGTGAGCGCGTTGACGGAGACGTTCGTCAAGGAGCGCCCGCTGCTGACCAGCACGCCGGACCGACCGGAGTTCGGACCGGTCACCGTGGACGACGCCGCCCTGTTCACGGCCCGGCTGGACGGCGGCGCGGTCGCCACCTACGAGGCGACCCGATTCGCCACCGGGCGCAAGAACGCCCTGCGGGTGGAGGTCAACGGCTCGCTCGGCTCGGTCGCGTTCGACCTGGAGCGCCTGAACGAGCTGGAGTTCCACGACGCCACCGCGCCGCGGACCGAGGGCGGCTTCCGCCGGATCCTGGCCACCGAGCCGGACCACGCGTACATGTCCGCGTGGTGGCCGTCGGGCTGCGCCCTGGGCTACGAGCACAGCTTCACCCACGAGCTGCGCGACTTCGTCGCCGCCGTGGCCGCGGGGGAGGACCCGACCCCGTCCTTCGCCGACGCGCTCCAGGTCCAGCTCGTGCTCGACGCCGTCGAGCGGTCGGCCGCCCACGACTCGACCTGGACCAAGGTCGAGGTCTGACACCCCGCCGGTCCCGGCGCGGCGCACCCCGCCGCGCCGGGACGTTGGCGTGCCCATGAAGACCACTGTGGACGGTGCGGGGCACAGGGCACTCTGGGAC
>NZ_JBHWIE010000479.1:0-4642 GCF_042732085.1 Actinosynnema sp. NPDC059797 | reverse complement strand
CGAGGTCGAGGGCGTCTCCGGCACCTGGAAGCGGCTCACCGAGAACGTCAACGAGCTGGCCGGCAACCTCACCCGCCAGGTCCGCGCCATCGCGGTGGTGGCCACCGCCGTGACCGCGGGCGACCTGACCCGGCAGATCACCGTGGACGCCTCCGGCGAGGTCGCGGACCTCAAGGACAACATCAACCGGATGATCAGCAACCTGAAGGCGTCCACCCGCGCCAACCAGGAGCAGGACTGGCTCAAGACCAACCTGGCCCGGCTGTCCGGCCAGATGCAGGGCCACCGGGACCTCAAGGCGATGGCGTCGCTGGTGATGAGCGAGCTGACCCCGCTGGTCTCCGCCCAGCACGGCGCGTTCTTCCTGGTCGACGGCGAGGCCGACGTGCTGGAGCTGACCGCCTCCTACGGCTGGTCGCCCCGCGACGGGCGGCCCACGCGGTTCAAGCGCGCCGAGGGCCTCATCGGCCAGGTGGCCGTCGAGAAGAAGACGGTGCTGGTCACCGACGTGCCGCCCGGGTACCTGGAGGTCACCTCGGGCCTGGGCGCCGCGCCGCCCTCGAACCTGGTGATCGTGCCGATCCTGTTCCAGGGCGAGACGCTGGGCGTGATCGAGCTGGGGTCGTTCGGCGAGTTCACCGAGGTCCACCTCGACCTGCTGGACCAGCTCAAGGAGAACATCGGCGTCAACGTGAACACCATGCTCGCCAACGCCCGCACCGACAGCCTGCTGGTCGAGTCGCAGCGGCTCACCGAGGAGCTGCGGGCCGGTTCGGTCGAGCTGGAGGCCCGCGCCCGCCAGCTGTCCTCGGCCTCGAAGTACAAGTCGGAGTTCATGGCCAACATGAGCCACGAGCTGCGCACCCCGCTCAACAGCCTGCTCATCCTGGCGAAGCTGCTGGCCGACAACCTCGACGGCAACCTCAACGCCAAGCAGGTCGAGTTCGCCCGGACCATCCACTCGTCGGGCACCGACCTGCTCCAGCTGATCGACGACATCCTCGACCTGACCAAGGTCGAGGCCGGTCACATGCAGGTGCAGACGGACTCGGTGCGGGTGTCGGACCTGGTCGCCTACGTCGAGGCGCTGACCTCGCCGCTGGCCGCGGAGAAGGGCCTGGACTTCGGCGTCGTGGTCGACCCGGACGTGCCGCCCACCCTGCACACCGACGAGCACCGGGTCCAGCAGATCCTGCGCAACCTGCTGTCCAACGCGGTGAAGTTCACCCACGACGGCGGGATCCGGCTGCGGATCCGGGTGGTCGAGGGCTCCGTGGCGTTCGACGTGCAGGACACCGGCATCGGCATCCCGGCCGAGAAGCTGTCGGTGATCTTCGAGGCGTTCCAGCAGGCCGACGGCACCACGTCCCGCAAGTACGGCGGCACGGGCCTGGGCCTGTCCATCAGCCGGGAGCTGTCGACCCTGCTGGACGGGCGGCTGGACGTGCGCTCGGAACCGGGCGTCGGCTCGACGTTCACCCTGTACCTGCCGCTGGGCGAGCAGGGCCTCGTGGTGCCGGCCGTGGTCGAGCCGGAGGCCCTGCCGGAGCTGCTCGCGCCCGCCGAGCCCGCCGCCGAGCCCGTGGTGGCCCCGCAGGAGCTGCCCCCGCCGCCGATGCGGTTCCACGGCGAGAAGGTGCTGATCGTCGACGACGACCTGCGCAACGTGTTCGCGCTGACCTCCGTGCTGGAGCTGCACGGGTTGAACGTGATCTACGCGGACAACGGGATCACGGGGGTGCGGGCGCTGGAGCAGTACGACGACGTGGCGCTCGTGCTGATGGACATCATGATGCCGGAGCTGGACGGCAACGCGACCATGGCGGCGATCCGGGCCATGTCCCGGTACGCCGACCTGCCGGTGATCGCGGTGACGGCGAAGGCGATGAAGGGCGACCGGGAGAAGTCGCTGGCCTCGGGCGCCACGGACTACGTGACCAAGCCCGTGGACACCGACCACCTGCTCCGGCTGATCGCCTTCTACCTGGGCCTGGAGCAGGACTGACGGCGGTCAGCGGCCCGTCGTGGCCGACTCCACCGAGTCGTGGATGTGCATGACCTCGGTCAGCTCGGTCAACCGGAACAGCTTGTGCACCGACGGCTGGAGGCAGGCCATCCGGAACTCCCCGCCGGAGCCGTCCAGCCGCCGGTGCCAGTCGAGCATCAGCGACAACCCGGTGGTGTCCATGAACGGCACCCCGCCCAGGTCCACCACCACCCGGTCGGCCGAGCTCTCCTCGAGGAGGTCGGAGAGCACGGGGACGGTGTCCGCGTCCAGTTCGCCCGACACCGCGACGACCGTCCAGCCGCCCCGCACCTCACTGCGCACCCGCAACTCCATGGGGCCCGAGCCTAGCCACCCGGTGGCCCGAACGCCGCCACCGAACCCCCGGCAAGCCGCTTTGCACACGACCAGTCGGTGACGCGGTCGGGGGATGTGCGACGATGCGGTGACAGCCGATCAACGGGAGCGGATGTGCGCAACGAACCAGCGGCGCCGGTGGCCGTGACGCTGCCCGCCTCACCGGGTTCGTCCGCACGCGCGCGCGAGGTGGTGGCGGAAGCGGCCTCGGCGTGGGGCCTGTCGGAGGACGCCGCCGAGGACGCCGCGCTGGTCGTGACCGAACTGGTGTCCAACGCGGTGGACCACGCGGAGGGCTCGGTGGGCCTGACCGTGTCCAGGACCGACTCGGGGTTGCGCATCGAGGTGGCCGACAACTCCCCCGCGCCGCCGGAGCAGAAGCCGATCCAGGTCGATTCGGCCCGCGGCCGCGGGCTGATCATCGTGGCCGCGCTCAGCACGTCCTGGGGCACCGAACCCCGGGCGGGCGGCAAGGTCGTGTGGGCCGAGCTGGAGGGCTGACCCTACAGCTGGAAACCCGCGGGCCCGCGCACCGCGGCGGCGGCCAGGGCCTCGACCCGGGCGGCGGGCACGGGCACACCGGGCGCCGACTGCACCCAGGCCACCAGCTCCGGCACGGTGAGCCCGGACGGCGGCTCGCCCACGTACGGGAAGGCGTACAGCGGCGTGTTGGGCTCGCTGCGCCAGCTCTCCGCCAGCGTGCCGAGGTCCACCGAGTCGAAGCCGAGCACGTCCAGCAGCCCGGCCACCTCCCGCTTGGCGGCCGGGTCGTCGCCGGACAGGGGCAGCGCCGTGCGGTCGGGCGCGCCCGCCGGGCGGAACAGGTCCAGCAGCTGCCGGGGGCCGATGGAGTGCAACGCCTTCACCACCCGGGCGCCGGCGAGGTGGCGCTGCACCAGCTCGCTGGAGGTCAGCTCGTCGCGGTCCAGCTCCGGGAGCCGCCACCCGGGCTTCGGCGCGTAGTTCATCGGGTCGATCACCGTCTTGCCGACCAGCTCCGCGCGGGGCAGCCGCTCGCGGACCGCCAGCGGCACGGCCGCGACGACCAGGTCGGCGGCGCGCGCCACCTCGACCGGTGACGCCGCGCGGGCCCGCCGGCCGAGGTCGGCGACCAGGTCGGCCAGGGACTCCGGGCCGCGCGAGTTGGCCAGGACGACGTCGAGGCCGGCGTCCACGGCGCGGCGGGCCACCCCCGCCCCGACCATGCCGGTGCCGATGATGCCGAGGGTCGATGTGCTCACTTCTGCTCTCCGTCCGCGATGGGTTCGCACCCATCACAACCGCGACGCCCCGCGCGAACAACCACCAGGGACGAACAGCAGCGATCTCTTCCCGTGATAGATCAGGGGCGTGGAACTGAGAGCGCTGCACTACTTCGTGACCGTCGCCGAGGAACTGCACTTCGGCCGCGCCGCGCACCGGCTGGACATCGTGCAGTCGGCGGTGAGCCAGCAGGTCGCCCGGCTGGAGCGCGAACTCGGCGTGCGCCTGCTCGACCGCACCTCCCGCCGGGTGCGGCTCACCCCCGCCGGCGAACGGGTGCTCGCCGCCTCCCGGGAGGCCCTGGCGGCGGCGGCCCGCGTCCGAGTGGTCGCGGGCGAACCGACCGCCCTGCGCATCGGCGTGGCGTCCTGCGCCACCCCTCGCCTGGACCGCGCCCTGGCCCGCCTGACCAGCGCCGAACGCCCCGTCGCACCAACGCTCGTGGACCTGCCGGTGACCGCCCGCCTGGACGCCGTCCGCAACGGCGACCTGGACCTGGCCCTGGTCCGCGGCACCATCACCTCCACGACCACGACAGTGGTGCGCGCCTGGTCCGAACCCCTGCACGCGATCCTGTCCCACCAACACCCAGCGACAGATCACCCCACGACCGCCCTGCACGACCTGGACCCGACCGCCCTGCGCCTACCCGCCCGCGACACCGACCCCCCGCTGCACGACGCGATCCTCGCCGCCCTCCCCGCACCCCCGGCGCACCCACCCGAGGGCGACCTGCTCAACGTCCTGTTCGAAGTGGCCCGAAACCCCAACACCTGGACCCTCCTCCCCGCCGAACAATTCCCCCTCTCCCACAACCCCCGACTGCGCTCACTACCGCTCACCCCACCCCTCACCATCGACGGCCACGTAATAACCTCCCCAACCACACCGAAAACCTGCGTGGCCTCCTACACCGCCGCCTTCGCGGAATGACCAACACCCACACACCCCCCCAGCTCGTGGTCTCCCCGTATGGCCTGGGCGCAGCCCGACCGCGCTTGTCAAGGGGTGTCGCAC
>NZ_JBHWIE010000478.1:0-4648 GCF_042732085.1 Actinosynnema sp. NPDC059797 | reverse complement strand
CCTGGCCGGCGAACTCCGGCAGCCGGCTGCGGGCCGCCGCGACGGTGGCGGCCCTGGCCGAGATCGGGCAGGTCGACATCGTCTTCGTCGACCGCGCCTGGACCCGGCAGAGCCCGGACGAACCCGCACCCCCCGGCATCTCCTCGGTGCGGGTCGAGGCAGGCCCGGCCGTGCCGCCGCGCGAGGTCGAGGAGGACTACCCCCTTGGCGCCCTGGACGTGTGCCGGAGGTTCGGCGCCCGGTTGCGCGAGACGGTCCGCCGGCACCGGTACGACCTGATCTGGTGCAACCGCATCCAGACCTGGGCGCCGTTGCGCGGCGACACGGCCGTCCCCACCGTCATCGACATCGACGACCTCAACGACCGGCTCAGCGCCCAGAACTTCGCCCACACCCACCACGCCGCGTTCGCCCGCGACGCGGTCCTGTGGGAGGCGCTGCAACGCGATGCGGTGCGTGAGGCGGACCAGGTCGTCACGTGCAGCGAACTGGACCGGCAGCGGCTCGGCGGTCCGGCGAATTGCAGTGTCGTGCCGAACGTCTACCTGTCCCCGGGAACGGTGGCGGAGGCGCTCCCCGAGGAACGGCGCGGTCCGCGCATCCTGTTGCAGGCCAGCTACGTCTGGCCGCCCAACATCGACGCCGCCCGACGACTGGTCCGCGAGATCCTTCCCCGGGTCCGCCGGCGGTCGCCGGAGGCGGAGGTCTGGTTGGTCGGGATGAACCTCGGGGCGATCGACGACCTGGCCGGAGACGGCGTGCGGATCTTCGGCCTGGTCCCGGATGTCCGGACCTACGTGCGTGCGGCGGATGTCGTGGCCGTCCCGCTGCGACAGGGCAGTGGCACCAGGATCAAGGTGTTGGAGGCCTTCGCCATCGGCGCACCCGTGGTCAGCACCGTCATCGGCGCCGAGGGGATCGACGCCCGGGACGGCGAGCACCTGCTGCTCGCGGACGAGCCCGAGGACTTCGCCGAAGCCGTGCTGCGGCTGCTGCGCGACCGCACGGCGGCGGAACAGCTGGCGGGCCGCGCGCGTGAACTGGTGCGGCGGAAGTACGGCCGGGAGACGTTGCTGAGCACGGTCGAGGCGACGGTGCGCGCGGCGCGGGATGCGTTCCGGCAGCGGACCGGGTAGACCACCGCGCCTCTCGCGGCGACGTCGTCGGACAGCTCGACCGTGTCGACCTGGTCTCGACCGCGACGTCCCAGTCGGACCTACCGCCCGCGCCGCCCGGCACGATCCGGCGACGCCGTGCCCCGGAGCCACCCGACGACCGTGCGGTTCATCAACGAACTTCAGGCGCAGGACACTGGACCCGAGGTCCATGACCGAAGTCCAATCGGGCGGCGACCTCGAGCAAGGCCTTCACGGCCGCCGCGGGCCCCAGCTCGCGGTGCTCGATCCGATCGGCGAGTGCCGCCACGTTGGCCGCGACAGCGGGGTCGGCGTGCACCTGTTCCACCGCTCGGCGAATCCGCTCGGCGTCGGCGGTGACCTCGATCGCGACGCCCGCGCCTTGGTCGGCGATTCCCCGCGCGTTCGTGACCTGCTCCTGGCTTCGGGGCACCAGGACCATCGGCACCCTCGCGGCGATCGACTCGAACACCGAGTTGATCCCGCCGTGAGTGATGAACACCGCGCTGCGTTCGAGCACCGACAGCTGGGGGACGTAGCGGTGCGCCACCACGTTGCCCGGTAGAGCGCCCAATGCGGCGGGGTCGGTGTGCGCGGTGGCCAGGACGACGTTCCACGACGAGTCGGCGAAGGCGCGGACGACCTTCCGGAAGAACTCCTCCCCACGGGTGAAGAAGGTTCCCGTGGAGACGTACAGCAGCCGTTCCCCTTGCCGCCAGGGCAGCTCCACCGGTTCGTGGTGGTCGTCGGTCTTGCGGAGCGGACCGACCATCCGGTAGCCCTCGCGGAACATCTGCGGTTCCGGTTGGAGCTCCGCGATGGAGTTGACCAAGCCGACCTCGGCCCGGGGTGGCACCGACCGGATCGCCGGGATGAGGCGGGGACCGAGGCGCAGTCGGCGTGCGACGCCGGCCGCGCGGTGCCCCATCCGCTTGCCCACCTCAAAAATGAACAGCTCTTCGTTGAACGCGTGGCTGGCGAACAGCACCGCGAAAGGGGTTCCGGTCCTGTCGGCGGCCTCGATCGCCCAGCGGGCGCCGATGTCGGCGACCAGGATGGTGCCGGGGTCACCCGCCAGCAGGCGGACCACCTGGTCGACCGAGCGCTTCATGCTCTGCCGGAGTCGGCGGATCTCGCCGACCTCCCTGGCGAACTGGCGCGCCGACTTGCGATCCGGGATGTGCCTGCGCACGGTGGCGTCGATGAGGGCCACGTCGACGCCCGCCGCGGTGAACGGCGCCGCGAACTCCGCGTTGACCGCCACCGTGACCGCGACGCCCGCCGCGCGAAGTCCTTGCGCCAGGGCGGACATCGGAGCCGCGTGCCCGTGGGCGGGCAGGGGCACCAGGACGAACCTCACCATGCTGACATCCTTCGCGTGGGGTGCGGAAAAGCCAATACCGGCAAGACAATTCAGCGTATCCGACGCGAGCGACCGGAAGCATGCACCAGATGACGCCCTTTCCGCGCGTTCGGCGGCGTCACATTAAGGCCAACGTTAAACACCAGCCCCCCGAGGCCACACCGTTGACGCGGTTTCCCCGTGGTCACTACCGTTCTGTTGTCGCGGCCGACGGAAACTCGCACGCACGGGGGGCGTAACGAATGCAGAGACCCCCGGGAGTCACCCGGCAGGACCGCACCGCCGTGCTTTCCTCCTCCCCCTGCGCGGACGGGCCTCCGGCGCACTGGACCGGAGCGCGGGTCCGCGTCCAGGTCCAGGTCCTCTGCGGCCGGACGCTCCGGATCCTGGTCAACGACCCGCAACTGGTCCTCTTCAGCCTCGCACAGCCGTTGATCATGCTCACCCTCTTCAGCCAGGTGTTCGCCAGCATCGCCAACATCGCGAGCTTCCCGCCCGGGGTCTCCTACGTCGACTACCTCATGCCCGCGATCCTCGTCACCACCGGCATCGGCTCGGCCATGCAGTCCGGGGTCAGCCTGGTGTCCGAGATGGACAACGGTCTGCTCAAGCGCCTGCGGGCGATGCCGGTGGCACCGCGGGCCGTGCTGGTGGCGCGCAGCCTGGCCGACGTGATCCGCACCGCGGTGCAGTTGGCCACGCTCGTCGTGGCCGCCACGCTGCTGTTCGGTTTCCGCCCCGTGGGCGGGGTGCTGGGCACGCTGGCCTCGGTCTTGCTCACCCTCTACGTGAACTGGGCGCTCACCTGGATCTTCCTGGCCCTCGCCGCGGTGCTGCGCAGCCCGGACGCCATGCAGATGGCCGGTTCCCTCGCCATGTTCCCGCTGATGTTCGCCTCCAGCGCCTACGTGCCGGTCGAGGCGTTGCCGGACTGGTTGCGCGCGGTCGCGGTGGTGAACCCGCTGACCTATGCCGTGGACGCCGCGCGCGCCCTGACGATGGACACGCCGGTCGGCGCGGAGTTGCTCGCCGCGTGCGTGACGAGCCTCGTGATCGCCGTGGTCGGGATGCACGTCGCGACCCGCGCGTTCCGGCGCCCGTGACGCGATGACCACTCCGCCGGACGACGGCCTCCGAGGCAGGAAGGGACCACGCCCATGAACCGGACCGTGATCGAGGCGCGGAAGATCAGCGTGTCCTTCGGCGCGGTCACCGCGCTCTCCGAGGTCGACATCAGCGTCGAGCGCGGCACCGTGCACGGTCTGCTCGGGCACAACGGGGCGGGCAAGACCACCCTGGTCAACGTGCTGTCCACGCTCGTCCTGCCCACGTCCGGCGAGGCGACGGTCGCCGGGTTCGACGTGCGCGACCAGGGGCACCTGGTGCGCGGCAGGATCGGGCTGACCGGGCAGTTCGCCTCGGTCGACGACAACCTGTGCGGCCGGGACAACCTCGTCCTGGTCGCGCGCCTGCTCGGCGCGAGCACCCGGCAGGCCAGGGCCCGCGCCGACGACCTGTTGGCCGTGTTCGGGCTCACCGACGCCGCCCGGCGGGCGGTGCGGACCTATTCCGGCGGTATGCGCCGCCGCATCGACCTGGCCGCGAGCCTGGTCGGCAGACCGGAGGTGCTGTTCCTCGACGAGCCGACCACCGGCCTCGACCCGCCGGGGCGCCTGGGGCTGTGGCAGATCATCGAGGAACTGGTCATCTCCGGCACGACCGCCCTGCTGACCACGCAGTACCTGACCGAGGCCGACCGACTCGCGCAGCGGATCTCGGTGCTGTCCCGGGGACGGGTGGCCGTCTCCGGCACGCCCGCGGCGCTCAAGGCGCGGGTCGGCGGTGCGTCGACGCACCTGCGCCCGGCCGTGCAGGCCGACACCGACCGCGCCGTCGCGCTGCTGGCGGAGGCCGGGTTCGCCCCGCTTCCCGGCGACGGGTCGATCGTCCTGCCCGCCACCACGCCGTCCGACCTCGCCACCGCCATCGTCGCGCTGGAGCGCGAGCAGATCGCGATCGCCGAGGTCACCATGGCGGAGCCGACGCTCGACGACGTCTACCTCGCCGTCACGGACTCGCCCCACGACTGACCCGGCGCGCGCCGCTCGGCGCGACGTGGCGATCAGGACGCGGCGCCCGCCGGTGAACC
>NZ_JBHWIE010000477.1:2081-4707 GCF_042732085.1 Actinosynnema sp. NPDC059797 | reverse complement strand
ACCCGCAGCTCGCCCCGGTACGTCGGCGCGGCCCGGTCGCCCCACTCGATCCGCAGGTTCGCCCAGTCCACGTCGAGCCGCCGCTCCACCACGTCGTCGCCCACCCACAGCCGGACCAGGTCGGGGCCGTACCGCTCGACCTCCACGCCCGAGGGCAGCCAGGCCGACAGCTGGTCCAGGTCGGTGAGCACGTCGAACACCGCCTCGGCGTCCGCGGGCACGGACCTGGTGCGCTCCGCCGCGGTCACGACGCGCGCACCGAGATCGCGGCGGCGAGCCGGTACCTCGCGAGCCGGTGCAGCATCTCGGCCAGCGCCTCCGGCTGGATCTGCCCCTCCAAGTCCTGGCGCGCGTCGAGCACGGTGCGCGCGACCACGGTGCGCGGCAACCGCCCGCGGAACTCGGCGGTCAGGTTGTCCACGGCTTCGCGGCAGTACGGGTCCTGCTGGTGACGGTCGACCACGGCTGCTCCCGATTTGTCCTGGTTGGTCCCTCCATCTTGCGGGAACCCGCAGGTGGTTCACCTGACGAGTACCTGACGATCACTCAGGTGGACGCGGTCGCGGTGGTGGTCGGGGAGGCCGTCGCCGAGGAGGTGGTCGTCGTGGAGGTGGTCGTCGGCGTGGTCGGGTCCGGCCGCTGGGTGAGCGTCGGCGTCGGCGCCGGCACGACCTGCGAGGTGACCAGGGGTTGCGGCTCGTCCTGCGCGGTGACGCCGCAGCCGGTGAGCAGCGACGCCACCAGCGCGAGCAGGCCCAGTGCCGATTTCACAGCTCCGCCTCCGGTATCTCCACGATGAACCTGGCCCCGCCACCGGGGCGCTCCTCGACGCGGACCGCGCCGCCGTGGCGCTGCACGTGCTGGGCGACCAGCGCCAGGCCCAGGCCGCTGCCGGTGTCCGCGCCCCGGCTGCCCGCCCGCGTGCCCCGGTCGAACCGCTCGAAGATCCGGTCGCGCAGCTCGACCGGCACCCCCGGACCCTCGTCGTCGACCTCCAGCCGCGCCTGCCCGGCGCGCCGCAGCACCGCCACCCGCACCGCGCCGCCCGCGTGCCGCGCGGCGTTGTCCAGCAGGTTGCTCACCACCCGGTCCAGCCTGCGGCGGTCGCCCAGCACGTGCGGCGCGGGTCGCTCGACCTCCAGCGGCACCGGCTCGCCCGGCCGTGCCGCCAGCACGTTCGTCACCAGCGCGGCCAGGTCGATCGACTCCAGGGTGGGGTCGTCCACCTGCTGGTCGGCGCGGGAGATCTCCAGCAGGTCGACGACCATGCGGGCGAACCGGTCGACCTCCGAGGTGAGCAGGTCCAGCGCGCGGCCGGCGGTGCCGGGGATCTCGGCGCGGCGGCGGCGCAGCACCTCGGCCGCGTTGACCATGGTGGTCAGCGGTGAGCGCAGTTCGTGGCTGACGTCGCCGGCGAACCGGGCGTCGCGCAGCACGCGCCGCTCCAGGGCGTCCGCGGTGGCGTTGAACGTCGTGGCCAGCGGGGTCAGGTCCGGGTCGGACTGCTCGGGCAGCCGGGCCTTCAGGTCACCGCCCGCGATGCGCGAGGCGGCGGCGGTCAACGCGGTCAGCGGCCGCAGCGCGCGCCTGCCCGCCCACGAGCCCAGCGCGACGCCCAGCAGCCCGCTCGCCACGGCCGCCGTCACGAGCACCGCGCTGAGGAACCGGAACGTCCGGTCCAGCTGCACCATCGGCGCCATCTCCACGTACACGCCGTCCGCGTTCGTGATCGGCAGGGTGACCGCGTACACCGGTATCCCGTCCACCACCAGCCGCTGGGCCGCGGGCACGCCGTCGCGGCCCATCCGCAGCAGCGGTGACGGCAGCACCGACGGGTCGACCTGCCTGCCGCTGGTGAGCACCTGTCCCGGGCGGAACAGCAGGATCGTGGTGTCGGGGCCGGCGGTGAGGCCGGTCAGCAGCTCCTCCAGCCCGTGCGAGCCCGTGCGCAGGGACTCGTCCACCAGGCGCACGTTCACCTCGGCCTGCCGCACGGCGCTCTGCTCGCGCTGGCGCAGCATGTAGCCGGACGCGAGGTTCCACACCACCAGGGCGAGCGCGCTGGTCAGCAGCAGCGATCCGACGCCGAGGACCACCGCGACGCGCCAGCGCAGCGACAGCCGGTGCACCCCCCTCCTCGGCCGTGGTCCGGTCGGGCCCCGGCCGAGGGCGCCGGGGGCCGGTTCGTCGGGCCGGGCGCGCGGGGCGGGCGATGGGTCCATGGCACCCAGATCCTCCACCACGACGTGGCCCGCCGCCGCCGTCGCAAGGTGATCGCAAGGTTGACGGCGGGAACCGGCCGCGGCGCGGGGAGGGCGGTCCGGCCGGCGAGCGCGCGACCGCCGCCGCTGCTCTGTTCGAGTGATCAACTGCGGAGATCGGCATCCGGGCGGGGCGCCGGGCATCTACTGGTGCGAGGGCCCGGAGCCGGTGAGGAGGACGATGACCGTCGACGAGCGGGTTCGCGAGATCGCCAGGGGAGTGGTGAGCCGGGTGGCTCCCGAGGAACTGGTCTTCTTCGACGCGGCGAGCGAGGCGTACTTCCGCGACCGCGGCAGGCGCGAGGTCAGGGCCGGCCGGGACCCCTTGGCGTTCGGCGTCACGGAGGTCGTCACCCTGGTCACGC
>NZ_JBHWIE010000477.1:0-2071 GCF_042732085.1 Actinosynnema sp. NPDC059797 | reverse complement strand
CCCTGGCGGTGTCCGCCGCGGTGGCCGACGAGCTGCTCGGGCGGACGGCCTCGGCGGTCGTGGACCGGGGTGCGCGCGGGCTGCGGTGGCTGCGCGGCAAGGCCGGTCGGGCGGAGCGGGGCGACGCGCCCGCGCAGCTGCCACCGGCGCGCGAGTTCGACCAGCGCGATCTCAAGCGCATCCGGGACCTCGCCCGGCAGAAGGCGCAGGCCCTGGGGCTGCCGGACGAGCAGGTGGAGCTGTTCGTCGACGCGCTCATCGGGAGCCTGGCCGCCCCCGACGACGGCGGGGCGTGACGGGGTGCGGGTCGCGTTACCGGAGCGGGTCGCGCGCCCGGCGCCGGCCGGTGGGGCCCCGACCGGGTTGGTCGCGCTGTTCCTGCTGCTGGTCACCACGGTCGTCGCCACGATCGGCATCCTGGGCCTGCTGGCGTGGCTCGCGGTCGGCGAGCACCGGCAGGCCCTGGGCGCGGAGTTCCGGCGGTGCGGGGACCTGGAACAGGGACCGCCGCAGACGCTGATCGAGGCCAACGACGCCTCCCACCGCCTGCTGGACTGCCTCGCGCCGACCTACCGGCAGCAGGCGGGGTGGGCCCTGGCCGCGGTCGCCGTGCTGGTCGTCGTCACCGCCGCCCTCTACTGCGCCTACCCGCGGTGGCTGCTGCGCCGCCGGCGCTTCGTGCCGCTGCGGGAGAGCGGCGAGCTGGCTGAGCACCTGGACGGGCTGCGCGACCTCGTGGGGCTGCGGGCGCGACCGGTGTACCTGCTGGGCTCGCGGAGCGGGACCACCGACGCGCTGACGTTCGGCGCCCTCCGGCGGCGGTACGTGGCGCTAGACGCGGGCCTGCTGCGGTCCTTCGACGCGGACCGGGCGCGGTTCCGCGCCGTCGTGCTGCACGAGCTGGCGCACGCGCGCAGCCAGGACGTGCACATCACCTACCTGACCAAGTCGATCTGGTGGGCGTTCGTGGCCGTGGCCTGGGCGCCCGCGCTCGCCGGGGTCCTGGCCGCCGGTTCGTGGTGGGGCCTGGTGGTCGTCGCGGCGCTGTTGGTGCTGACCGCCCTGGTGCTGTGCACCCGCAACGCGATCCTGCGGGAACGGGAGCTGCACGCCGACGGCGTGGCGGCGGCCCTCGACGGTCCGGGCACGGCGCTGGCCGAGCTGGTCGCCGACGAGCGGCCGCGCGGGTCGTGGCGCGCCCTCGTGGGGCACCACCCGTCCCCGGCCCTCCGGCGGCGCGTGGTCGCCGACCCGGCCCTGCTGCTGCGCCCGCGGTGGTGGGAGATGCCGGTGGCCGGGCTCACGACCGGCGTCGTCGCCGCCAACCTCGGGTTCGTCGTGGCGATCGCCCTGCCGACCCTGCCCGGTTCCGGTCAGCTGCTGACCGGTCTGCTGACCTCGCCGGGCCTGGTGGTGCCCCTGGCCGTCGCCGCGTGGCGGGTCGCCGCGGTCTCGCCCGGCAGGCTCCCGGCGTCCCTGCCGGTGTTCGCCCTCGCCTGGGCCGGCGCGTTCCTGGTCGGGCAGCAGGTGGCCCTGCTGGGGCTGATCAGGGCGAGCGAGCGGACCGTCGTGCCGACACCGGACCTCGCGTCGGCACTGGTGCTCGCCGCGACGGCGCTCGTGGTGGCGGTGTGGGCGGCGGGCGCGTCCCGGGTGGTGGCCGGCGCGTTCGACCGGCCGCCGCGGTGGGCGCTGCCCGCGGTCGTGGCGGGCGGCGCGGTCGCGTTCGCGCCCTGGTTCGGCTCGTGGTCGGTGTGGAGTTCCGTCGACCGGGTCGGGTGGTGGGCGTTCGCCGACGAGCTGGCCCGGTTCGAGCTGGACGTCCCCGGCGCGTCGTCGTGGGTCGCCGGGGCCGCGCACTGGCTGGGCCTGCTGCACATGCCGCTGTACTCCATGGTGTTCTTCCCCGCCGTGGTGCCGGCGCTGGCGCTGCTGTGGCTGGTGCCCGCCCTGGTCACCCGCGCCGGCCGGCCGGTCCTGGACGTGCGCCGGGCGCTGCGCGCGGGCGCGGTCGGCGTGGCGGCGTTCACCGTCGCGGCGGTCGCCCTGGTCGTGGCGGCCAGGTTCGCGC
>NZ_JBHWIE010000476.1:0-4739 GCF_042732085.1 Actinosynnema sp. NPDC059797 | reverse complement strand
GACTTCTGGAACTCCTACATCGAGTACAGCCCCGGGTTCGCGGCCGAACTCGGCCTCGACCTCAAGACCACCAACTCCCAGAACGACGTCGCCAAGCTCACCGCCAACGTCCAGACCTTCATCAGCCAGGGCGTCGAGGGCGTCGCGATGGCCCCGCAGGACACGGCGGCCATCGCGCCCGCGCTGGAACAGCTGGAGGCGAGGAACATCCCGGTGGTCACCGTGGACACCCGGCCCGACACCGGCAACGCGTACATGGTGGTCCGCGCCGACAACCGCGCCTACGGCGAGAAGGCCTGCCGGTTCCTCGGCGCGAAGCTGGGCGGCAGGGGCAAGGTCGTCATGCTCCAGGGCGACCTCGCCTCGATCAACGGCCGCGACCGCACCGAGGCGTTCAACGACTGCATGAGGTCCGACTACCCCGACATCGCGGTGCTCGGGGAAGCCACCAACTGGGACGGCGCGGTCGCCGCGCAGAAGCTCCAGACCGCCCTCACCGCCCACCCCGACGTCAAGGGCGTCTACATGCAGTCCAGCTTCGCCCTCGCCGGCACCCTCCAGGTGCTCAGGCAGAAGGGCCTGCTGGTGGGACCCGAGGACCCTGGGCACGTCTTCGTCGTCTCCAACGACGGCATCCCCGAGGAACTCCGGAGCATCGCCGAGGGCGAGATCGACGCCACCGTCTCCCAACCGGCCGACCTCTACGCCGAGTACGCCCTGCACTACCTCAAGGCCGCGATCGACGGCAAGGTGTTCGCACCCGGCAGGACCGACCACGACAGCACGATCGTCCAGGTCCGCGAAGGTCTGCTGGAGGACCAGCTCCCCGCTCCCCTGGTCACCGCCGACGGCGGCACCTACGACGGCGTGCCCAGCCTCAAGGCCGACGACGAGTCCCTGTGGGGCAACGAACTCGGCTGAACCCGGAAGGGAGGAACGAGATGGTCACCCCCGCGCCCGTCACCCCCGGCCCTGCCACCCCCGCGCCCGTCGCCGAGGCGACGGGGATCACCAAGCGGTTCGGGCCGACGGTGGCCCTCCACGAGGCGTCGATCAGGGTCGAACCCGGGCAGACCCACGCCCTGGTCGGGCGCAACGGAGCGGGCAAGTCCACGCTGGTGTCCATCCTCACCGGGCTCCGGGCCCCGGACGGGGGCGAGGTGAGGTTCGGCGGCGAACCCGCGCCGCGGCTCGTCGACCGCGACGCCTGGCGGCGGCGGGTCGCGTGCGTCCACCAGGAGTCCACGATCATCCCCGACCTGACGGTGGCCGAGAACCTCTTCCTCAACCGGCACGGCCGCGGGCGCGGCGGGTTGATCAGCTGGAGGGCGGTGCGCGACCGGGCGCGGGACCTGCTGGACGCCTGGTCGGTCGACGTGGACGTGCGCACCCCCGCCCGGGAACTCGACGTCGAGCGGCGGCAGGTCGTGGAACTCGCCAGGGCGCTGTCGTTCGGGGCGCGCTTCGTCATCCTGGACGAGCCCACCGCCCACCTGGACGCCGCCGCGATCGACCGCCTGTTCGCCCGGGTCGAAGACCTGCAGCGGCAGGGCGTCGCGTTCCTGTTCATCAGCCACCACCTGCGGGAGGTCTACGAGATCTGCGACGCGGTGACGGTGTTCCGCGACGCCAGGCACGTCCTGACCGCCCCGGTCGGCGAACTGCCGCGGGGCGAGCTGGTCGCCGCCATGACCGGCGAGGCCGCGGCGGAGGCGCGCGGCGAGCGCCGCGGCCCGTCGCCCGACGCCCCGGACGTGCTCAGGGTGGACGGCCTGTCCCTGCCCGGCGCGTACGACGACGTGTCCTTCCGCGTCCGCGCGGGCGAGGTCGTCGGTCTCGCCGGCGCGGCGAGCAGCGGCCGCGTCGAGATCGCGGAGACGGTCGCCGGGTTGAGGGCGGCCGTCTCCGGCTCCGTGGAGGTCGCCGGCACGCGACCTCGGCCGGGCAGTGTGCCCGCCGCCCTGGGGGCGGGCGTCGGCTTCGTGCCGCGGGACCGGCACCACCAGGGCCTCGTGCCGGAGATGTCCGTCGCGGACAACGGGACCCTGACCGTCCCGGAGCGGCTCGGGCCCGCCGGGTTCATCGACGGCCGCCGCCGCGACGGCATCGCCCGGGCCATGATCGAGGACCTGGCGATCAAGGCCCCCGGGCCGGGGCTGCCGGTCTCCGGCCTGTCCGGCGGCAACCAGCAGAAGGTCGTCCTGGCCCGCGCCCTGGCCAACGACCCGCGGCTGCTGGTGCTGATCAACCCGACCGCCGGCGTCGACGTGCGGTCCAAGCAGTTCCTCCTCGGCAAGGTCGAGGAGGTCGCCGGGTCCGGCGCCGGGGTGCTCATCGCCTCCGACGAACTGGACGACCTGCGCGTGTGCGACCGGGTCCTGGTGGTGTTCCGGGGCCGCGTGGTCACCGAGGCAGGCCGCGACCGGCACGACTACCGGCTCGTGGCCGCGATGGAAGGGGTGGACCTCGATGGCTGAGAGCAGGACCGCGACCGCGGGCGGCTCGACCGGCGCGACGGGCGGAACCGCCGGGAGGGGGCCGTCCGCCCGGTTCGCGGGCGGGCGGCGGATCGCCTTCGCCCGGCTGCGCGACCTGGCCCTCGTCCCCGCGATCGTCGTGATCGCGATCGTCGGCCACCTGGTCAGCCCGGTGTTCCTGCGGGCCGAGAACCTGGTCAACGTCCTGCAGACCATGTCGGAGATCGCCGTCCTGGTCCTGGCCCAAGCGC
Organism: Actinosynnema sp. NPDC059797; assembly: GCF_042732085.1. Lineage (NCBI taxonomy): Bacteria > Bacillati > Actinomycetota > Actinomycetes > Pseudonocardiales > Pseudonocardiaceae > Actinosynnema > Actinosynnema sp. NPDC059797. The sequence goes on along the minus strand of NZ_JBHWIE010000476.1, from coordinate 2,011 downwards.
TGGTGCTCATCGTCAAGAAGATGGACCTCTCCCTGGAGTCCACCGTCGGCCTCGCACCCGGCGTCGCCGCGTGGCTCACCGTGCCGGTCGGCGCCGGCCACGGGCTGGGCCTGGTGCCGGGAGGCTGGTCCGTGCCCATCACGCTGGCCGTCGGCGTCCTGATCGGCGTCGTCAACGCCCTGTTCATCATCCGGTTCGGGCTCAACGGCTTCATCGTGACGCTCGGCATGCTGATCGTGCTCCGCGGCACCCTCACCGGCATCTCCGGCGGCCAGACCTTCTTCCGGCTGCCGGACTCGATGCTCTACCTCGGCACGGCGCAGTGGCTCGGCGTGCCCGCGTCGGTGTGGCTGTGCCTGGTCCTGTTCGCCACCGGCGCCGTGGTCCTCGGCTTCACCGGCTTCGGCCGCTCCCTCTACGCCATCGGCGGCAACGTCGACGCGGCGAAGGCGGCCGGCATCCGCACCGACCGGGTGCTCTGGATCGTCATCGTCACCGCGAGCCTCCTGGCGGCTCTCGGCGGCCTGCTGCTGTCCGGCCGCCTGGCCTCCGTCGCCTCCGCCCAGGGCAACGGCTACATCTTCACCGTGTTCGCCGCGGCCGTCATCGGCGGCATCAGCCTCAACGGCGGCAGGGGGACGGTGTTCGGCGCCTTCACCGGCGTCCTGCTGCTGTTCATGATCCAGAACGTGCTCACGCTGGGCGGCGTCCCCGCGCAGTGGATCGACGCCCTCAACGGCGCGATCATCCTCGTCGCCCTGGCGCTGTCCCGCGTCACGGGGGGCAGGGCGCAGGAGTGACCGCTCCGGCCGGGCGACGCCGGACCGCGACCGGAGCAGGCGCGGGCCGGCGCCCGTCGGCGCGCGGGAGCGCTCATCGGCGGTCGTGCGGCACCAGGGTCAGGCGCAGGCGGCGCGGTGCGTTCAGGACGCCCCGCGAGGGTTTGGGCGCCCGGTACGGCGCGACGTGGTGGCGTTCGAGGACCGCGGCGAGGACGACGGCGAGTTCGGCGGTGGCCAGGTGGGAGCCGGGGCAGAACCGGGGTCCCAGGGCGAAGGGCAGGTAGGAGCCCGGGGAGGGGCGGGGCGCGGTGGTCCACCGGTGCGGGTCGAACCGGTCGGGGTCGGGGTGGGCCGCCGGGTCGCGGTGGTTGACGTACGGGCTGAACAGCACCTCGGCGCCGGCCGGGAAGCCGGGGACGGGCGCGTCCAGGACGCGCCGCAGCTGCCAGATCGGCGGGTGCAGGCGCAGGGTCTCGCGGACCACCGCCCGGCACAGGGGCAGGTCGGCGGCGCGCGGGTCCGGGCGTGCGGTGGCCTCGTCCCGGATCCGCCGCTGGAGGTCCGGGCGCGCGGACAGCTCGTGCAGCGCCCACGCGAGGGCCGCGGCCGGGACGTGGTGGCCGGACAGCAACATCGTGCGCACCGCCTGAGCGGTGCTGCGCTCGTCCAGGCCCGCACCGGTCAGGGCGGCGACCAGGCCCCGGCCGGGCGCCGCGGCGCGCAGGTGGGCGTGGAGGGCGGACCGGGTGGCGAGCTGCTTGCGCGGCAGCCGGAGGGACGCCGGGCGGAACGCCCGCCGCGCGGTCGACAGCTCGTCCTCGACGAGCGCGGTGAGGGAGGGCGCCGGTTCGCCCAGGACGTAGTGGGTGTTGAGCGCCGACATCAGACGGGTGGCCTCGGCCATCGCGTCGACGCGCGCCGCCGACGCCCACCGGGTGACGGCGTGCCGGGCGGACGAGGCGGTGATCGGCGCGAACCGGGCCGCCGCGGCCTCGGTCAGCTCCGGGCGCACGGCGCGGCGAGCCGCCATCCACCGCTCCAGGCCGCCCTCGCCCCAGGACGCCGCCGCGCCCCGCGCGGTCCTGGCGGTCACGGCGTGCCGGCTCGCCAACAGCCGCTCCGTGGTGGCCGGATCGGTCACCAGCCACGTGCCGGGGTGCAGTTCGACGACACCGCCCTCGGACCGGGCGACGGCGGCCAGCGCCCGCCTCGGGTCCCTCACGCGGGCG
>NZ_JBHWIE010000475.1:0-4753 GCF_042732085.1 Actinosynnema sp. NPDC059797 | reverse complement strand
AGCGTGTTCGTGGTCAGCAACAGCCTGCGCCTGCGCGCCTTCCGCGCCACCACCCCCACCACCTCGCCGACCGACACCCAACCGAGCACGGAGAAGGTGCCCGCGGGCGTGTCCTGACCGGGCGACGACCTCGCGCCCCGGAGAGCCGACCGGCCCCAGGGCACGAGGTCGTCAACGGGCCAACACCAGCGCACGGGCCCACCGACCACGCAACGAGTCGAAGGGACCGCGGGCGTTCACGAACAGGACAACGTGACCAGCGCCAGCAGGCCGCTGAGGGCCGTCAGCGGTGGCAGGACCATGGTCGTCAACCCGGTCAGGCCGCAGGACAGGAGCGTCCGGACCGGGCCCCGGCGCCGGTCGGCGTGCTGCAGGTGCGCCAAGCGGACCTCGACGGCGTCCCGGCTCATGGCCAGCGCCGAGCCCGGCGCGCCGCACCCGGTCACCCTGGTCAGCGCCGTGCGCACCGCGTCCGCCCCGCAGGTCTGGGCGGCGGCCGCGTCGGCGGCGAGTTCGACCAGTTCCCGCACGGCCCCGGGGGTGCGGCGGAACAGCGGCAGGAACGGCAGCAGCGTTGCCACGGCGTCCCCCGCGGCGACCAGCAGGTGGTGCCGTCCGCGCAGGTGCGCCCGCTCGTGCGCGAGCACCGCGCGCACCTGCTCGCCGGTGAGGCGCCGGACCAGGCCGTCGGTGGCCACCACGACGCCGGGTGAGCCCGCGAGGCTGAAGGCCACCGGTTCCTCGTGCTCCAGCCACAGCGTGTCCGGCGAGCCGCCCTCGCGCCGGGCGGCCAGGCGCAGCACGGACAGGTGCTCGCGGCGCGTCCGTGCCCGGCGACGGGCGGCTCGGGCGCTCAGGACCACGAGCCGGACGAGCAGCGCCGCCAGCAGCAGCACGCCGACCGCTCCGGCCATCGCCTCGACGCGTGGTGTCGTGCCGTGCGCGAGCGAGGCCAGGCAGGTGTGGAACGCGGCGAAGACGTGCGAGCCGTGGTCGGGCAGGAGCAGCGCGGCGACAGCGAGGCCGGCGGTCGCCACGACGCTCACCGCCGAGGACAACCAGGCCACCAGCGCCACCCTGGGGTCGGTGCCGGTCGAGGTCAGCCGCCGGAGGTGCCGTGGTGCCAGCCAGGCCACCAGCCAGGCCCCGAGCAGCAGCGCGACCGCGATCGTCACCGCTTGCGGGGCTTCCGGGGCAGGGCCTTGCGGAGCAGCTCGGTCTCCCGGTCGGTGGCCGACCGGGCGAAGTGAAGCAGCACGCCCTCCGGGTCGCCCGAGGACTCCAGCACCTCGCGCAGCGCCCGCGCGGCGGCCTCGGCCCGGCTCAGCGCGGCCTGGTACCGGTACGCCTTGCCCTCCAGTTCCCGCACCACCCACTGCTTGCGGTGCAGGTTGTCCAGCACCGTCATGACCGTGGTGTAGGCCAGCCGCCTGCCCGTGTCCAACCGGTCGAGGACGTCCCGGACCCGGAGTGGCTCGGGGGCCTGCCACAGCACGTCCATCACCGCGGCCTCCAGCTCGCCCAACCCGTGCATCACGCCCCCTCCCGGTCCGGCGATGATACGTCGTGACGGCCATCGGCGGGCTCGGCGACGAGCCGGCCGACCTGGCCGGGGCACGCACCCCGGTGAGTGGCAGGCAGGCCGAGCGCGTCGCGCGCGCGTTCCGGGTGCTGCCTCGACGTCGTGTCGCTTGACCATTGTGGACGAACGTTCGACCGCCGTCCGGCGACTGGCCACGGCGAGGTGACCCAAGGCACAGTGAGTACCTCCAGGGGGTATGTTAACTTTCGTTCCGAGTTACCCCATGGGGGTATGAATGAGGAGGTTTGGCATGTGCGGCTGTCAGACGGGCGACGCGACGACCACCACGGGGACGGTGGAGGGTCGTGAGTTCATCGTCGGCGGTATGACCTGTGGGTCGTGCGCCGCGAAGGTCACCGCCGCGGTGCGCGAGGTCCCCGGCGTCACCGACGTCGAGGTCGACCTGGCCACCGGTCGGCTCACCGTCGCGGGCACCGCGACCGGCGCCGACATCACCGCCGCCGTCACCGGCGCGGGTTACACCACATCACAGCCCTGACCGCGTCCGCGCGGTCGCAGTCGGCCCGGGCGCGTCCGCGTCCGGGCCGGGAAGGACCCGTCATGAACCCCGACCCCCGGCGCTGGTGGGCACTGGCCGTGCTCGCCGCGGCGCAGTTCATGGTCATCATGGACACCTCGATCATCGCCGTGGCGCTGCCCGACATGCAGCGCGAACTCGGCTTCTCCACCGGCGGCCTGCAATGGGTGTTCAACGCCTACGCGGTCGCGCTCGGCGGCCTGCTGCTGCTCGGCGGCCGCCTGTCCGACCTGCTCGGCGCCCGCCGCGTGTTCGCCGCGGGCTGGGCCACGCTCGTCGCGGGCTCCGTGGTGGCCGCCGCCGCCGACGGCGCGGGCGTCGAAGTCCTCGGCCGCGCGGTGCAGGGACTCGGCGCGGCACTGATCGCACCGGCCGCCATGGCGCTGCTGATGGTGCTGTTCGCGGGCCGGCCCGACGAACTGCCCAAGGCCATGGCCTTCTACGGGGCCGCGGTCCCCGCGGGCGGCACCGCGGGGGTCTTCCTCGGCGGTGTGATCACGGAGTGGCTGAGCTGGCCGTGGGTGTTCATCGTCTACGTGCCGATCGGCGTGCTCACCCTGGTGCTGACGCCTCGCCTGCTGCCCGCCGTGCCGGGGCGCCGGGGTGGCCTGGACGTCGGGGGAGCCGTCGCGGTGACCGGTGGCCTGGCGTTGGCCGTGTACGCGATCGTGCAGGCCCCCGAACGCGGGTGGACCTCGGCGGCCACGCTGGCGCAGCTGGGCGCGGCGCTCGTCCTGCTGGCGGGTTTCCTGCTGGTGCAGCGCGCGGTGCGCAACCCGCTGATGCCGTTGGCGGTGTGGCGCACCCCCGACCTCGGCGCGGCCAACGTCGCGATGGCCCTGCTCGGGGCGGCGTGGATCCCGATGTGGTACTTCCTCAACCTCTACGTCCAGCAGGTGCTCGGCTTCGACTCGTTCGCCGGCGGCGCCGCGCTGCTGCCCATGACGGCGCTGATGACGGTCCTGATGACCACCGCCACCGGCCGGCTCATCGGCCGCTTCGGCACCAAGCGGCTCATCGTCGCGGGCCTGGCCGTGCTGGCCGCGGGCCTGGGGCTGCTCGCCGGCGCGGACCCGGACGGCAGCTTCGTCGCCGACGTCCTGCCCGGTTCGCTGGTCTCGGCCGTCGGCATGGCGCTGGTGTTCATCCCCGCCACCCTCAGCGCCATCGGCGGGGTGGCGCCGGAGCGGGGCGGGCTCGCCTCGGGCATCGTCAACACCACCTACCAGGTCGGCTCCGCGCTGGGGCTGGCCGCGATGACGGCCCTGGCCACCTCGCGGGGAGCCGACCGGCTCGGTGACGCCGCCGCCCTGACCGACGGCTACTCGGCCGCCTTCACCGGGGCCGCGCTGGTCGCCCTCGTCGGGGCGCTGCTGGCCGCCCTCACCCTCCGCGGCCCCCGGCGCGCGGCCGAGCCCGCCGACGAGGTGACCGCCGGGGTGTGACCCGCGCCGGTCGGCCGGCGGAACCCGGTGGGGCGCACACTGTGCGCCCCACCGTCGTGCCCCGGGCGGTGCGGGGCAGCCCGTCGAGGGCGACCGCGACGCCGCGCGTTCGGGACCACCCGCCCCGAACACGCGCCACGCGGGGACCGTCAGCCCATCGCCCGCAGCATTTCCCGCATCTCGGCGATCTCGGCCCGCTGGTCGTCGATGATCTTCTGCGCCAAGGTCTTGGCACCGGCGTTGCCGCCGGATCGCAGCTCGACCCCCGCCATGTCGATCGCACCCCGGTGGTGCTCGATCATGGTCTCCAGGAACAACCGGTCGAAGTCGGCGTCCCGGGCCGCCTCCAGCGCGGCCACCTCCTCCTCGCCCATCCCCGGCATCGATGAGCCGTGCCCGGCGTGCCCGCCGCCGGGCGCCACCTCGGCGCCCCACGCGGTCAACCAGCCGGTCATGGTCTCGATCTCGGGGTCCTGGGCCTCCTCGACGCGCGACGCCAGGTCCAGGACCGCCTGGTTGCCCGTACGCCCCCGGGCCGTGCGCGCCATCTCGATCGCGCCCTCGTGGTGGGGGATCATCCCCTGCGCGAAAGCGATGTCGGCGTCGTTGTGCTCGCCGGCCGGGGCGACCGCCCCGGTGGTGTTCGGCGCACTGCTCAGGTGGTGGTTTCCCGACTGGTCGCCGCCGCCGCAACCGGCGAGCACGACGGCGGTGGTCAGGACGGCGAACGCCGTCCCGACCGGGTTCTTCCTGATCACGGTTTCTTCCCCTGGGTCCTGTCGGCCTGCTGGGCGCTGTTCGGGCGCACCGCGTTCGCGGACGCGGTGCGCGGCCGGTCACAGCCGCAGGACGCAGAGGGAGGCCAGCACTGCGGGTGCGCCCCGCGGTGGCGGTGCGCGAGTCCGCGCCCCTCGCCCGAGCGGCGACCCCGACGGCTTCGTGGGCGCGCGCCTGCACACGGCCAGGAGTGCCAGGCCCAGCGCCAGTGCCGCGATCAGGACGGCGAGGCACAGGTGAAGCACGTCGTGCTGCTGCGGCGGGGAGGGCGGGTGCCGGTTCTCCGAAGCGGAGTGGTCGCAACAGGCCGCGATGCCGGTGGAGTGCGCGGACTCCTGAGGGCTCAAGTGGTGCATGCCGGCCACGGCGAACACCACCGTCCACGCGAGAACCCGGTACAGGGTTCGAGCG
>NZ_JBHWIE010000474.1:0-4763 GCF_042732085.1 Actinosynnema sp. NPDC059797 | reverse complement strand
AGCGTGTTCGTGGTCAGCAACAGCCTGCGCCTGCGCGCCTTCCGCGCCACCACCCCCACCACCTCGCCGACCGACACCCAACCGAGCACGGAGAAAGTGCCCGCGAGCGTGTCCTGACCACACGACGACCCCGTGCCCCGGAGAGCCGACCGGCCCCGGGGCACGAGGTCGTCAACGGGCCAACACCAGCGCACGGGCCCACCGACCACGCAACGAGTCGAAGGGACCGCCGAACGCGCCGCGCGGGGAGATCGGCGCGAGCGACGGACCCGAGGTGGCCAGGGCGCACCGCGACCGCAGGACCTCCTCCACCCGGTCGGTCGCGCCGGTCTCCCACACCGCCCGCAGCACGGCGGCGGGCAGGTCGCCGAACCCCTGGCCGGACCACTCGTGGCACAGCACCCGCGCGCCGTCCCCCGCCCTGGTGAACAGGTGCGCGCCGCTGCCGCCGTCGGTGGCCAGCAGCAGCAGGTACCAGTCGTGGGCGACCACTGCCGGCGGCAGCCCGAACAGGGCCACGGCGACCTCCCGGTAGGAGCCGGTGAGGCAGTGGAACCGCCACAGCGCGGGAACGTCGGCGGGCAGCGCGCCCATCACCCCACCACCTGCGCGGGACAGGACACGACCAGTGCCCGGACGAGGTCCTGGCCCTCGTGGCGGCGCAGTTGGTGCCCGAACGCGCCGCGGGCGGTGGGCGGGCAGCCGATGCCGGCGCGCACCGAGTAGGCGGCGAAGCCGTCGAGCACTTCCACCACCCGGCGCCCGTCCCCGGGCTCCGCCCAGCACGCGGCGACGAGCCTCTCCGGCAGGTCGCCGAGCGAGTCGCCGAGCCAGTCGCGGACCTCGCCCTCGGCGTCACCCGGCCGCGCCCGGACGAACACCCGCACGTCCGCGCCCGCGCCGCTGTGCAGCAGCAGCGCGTAGTACGGATCGGCCACGACCGCCGCCGGGAGCCCGTAGAGCTGCTTGGCGACCTCCCTCGGCGCGCCGAAGAACCCCTGGTACCACGTCATCGCGAACCCACCTCCGGGGAATCGGTCACCGGCCTCACCGGACCGCCGCCGAGGCGGGGCCGGTGGGCACGCGGGAGAACAGCGCCAGCGCCGCCGCCGCGAGGGCCGCCAGCCCGGTCGCGACCACGCCCGCGGCGAGCGACACGCGCTCGACGACCGCGCCGCCGACGGCGCTGCCGAGCGCGAAACCGATCCAGTTCGCCGTCACCAGCACCGCGAACGCGCGGGCCTGCGCCGCCGGAGGCGTGCACTTGCCGATCAGCATCGCCTCGATGCCGTCCGCCGGTCCCGTCGCCGCGCCGATGAGCAGCAGCAGCACCGCGCTGACGAGGAGGCCCGGCTCGAACGCCAGCCCCAGGATCAGCAGGCCGTAGAGCCCGAGGCACGCGGCGAGCTGCGCGGGCAGCGAACCGGGCAGCGACAGCCCGCCGTAGAGGAAGCTGGCCACCACCCCTCCGGTCGCGACCAGCGCGACGAACACGCCCTCGCTGCTCCCCGACCCCTGCGCGTGGGCGACGATCGACACCTGCACGCCGCCGATGGCGAACGCGCCCAGGGCGACGACGGTCAGCACGCGCACCTGGGCGGCGCTCCACCCCGACGAGCCGCCTCCGTCGGCGGTGGTGCGCGCCGCTTCCTCCTCCAGCCGCCGCACGGCGGTCGAGCCCCGCAGCAGCAGCGCGCCCGCGGCGGACGCCACCGCCGCCAGGCCGACCGCCCACAGCGGGTGGAACAGCAGCACGAGCGCCGCCACGACCAGGGGGCCGACGACGAACACGCACTCGGTGATGAAACCCGACAGGGCGAAGAGGGTGCGCTGGACCGCCTCGTCCGGCACCGCCGCCATCACCCGCGACGCCACGGTGGAGGTCGGCGGCGAGCACGCGCCGGCCACCGCCGCGGCGGCCACGAGCAGCGCGGGCGTCCCGGAGTTCGCCGCGACGACGACGGCGCCCACCGCCACGGCCTGCGCCGCCACGGCCAGCGCGAGCGGTGTCCGGGGACCCCGGCGGTCGACGAAGCGGCCCCACGCCGGCGCGGCGAACGCCAGGGCCGCCGCGTACGCGCCGGCGACCAGGCCCGCGGTGGCGTAGCTGCCGGTGGCCCGCTCGGCGGTCAGCAGCAGGCTGAGGCTCATCATGCCGGACAGCAGGTACGCCGCGAACGCGGCGGTGATCACCCGGGCCATGCCGGGGGAGCGCAGGGCCGTTCGATACCGGGTCAGCAGTGTGCGCATTCTGTCTCCGCAGTGGTCAACGCGGACCGTGGTCCGGACGTTAATGGCAGTCGTGCGCGTGGTCAACGCGTTTCGCGTGCTCTTGCCGTCGGGTTCTGCCGCGCGGTCGCATCCGGGTGACAGTAGAACCCCCTACGGGGAAAATCTCCAATCGACTCGCCAAATTCCGGGTCCTAATGTGGGGGTCGCCCCAGGAATTCGAAGGCACTCCGACGACACCGAGGAGTTCACCTTGGTTACCCAGACCGAACGCGCAGAGCAGACCCAGAGCCCGTCCGCGGTGGCGGCGTGCAGGCCGGCGGCGTGGGACTGCCAGATGCACACCTACATGGGCTCGCCCCAGAACGTCGAGGCGAACCTCGCCACCATCTCCGACAGCCTGGTCGAGCGCCGCGTCTACATGCTGATGGTCCAGGGCGACGACCGCGCCGAGGCGCACCTGTTCGAGCGCTTCGCCTTCGAGGACGACGAGGGCACCGTGGCCACCTGGTCGGACCACAAGCTGGGCGACATGGTCTCCCGGCTGACCGAGGTGCTGGTCGGCAACGGCGGCGCGCACTGCCCGGGTGAGCAGGTCAAGGCCCAGTTGGCCACCGACCACGAGTTCACGGTCGGCACGCCCACGCCCGCGCCCAAGACGGCCGCCGAGGCCTTCGGCCCCGTCCTGGCGTCCTTCTCGGGCGACAAGTTCGTGCAGGCGACCGTGATGGCGCTCTGCTGATCGGGAGCACAGCCGGCCGACCGCCGTTCCGCCCAGCCGGTGGAGCGGCGGTCGGCCCCGGGCGCGCTCAGCCCCGGTCGCGGGCATCGCCGTCCTGCCGGACCTGCCCGCCCTCGCGCAGCCACTTGGCCACCACCGCCGCCCTGCTGTGCAGCTGGTAGCGCTGGTAGAGCCGCTGGAGGTGGGAATCGACCGTGCGCACCGAGATGTCCAGCCGTTCGGCGATGGCTTTGTCCTGGAGTCCTTCCGCGATCAACATGACTATCTGTTCCTGACGCGGACTCAAGATCATTTGTTCTCCCCCTCGAACGGATTCCGCGGTATTCTCGGTTTTCGTGGTGGGGCGGCTGTCAGGGGAAAGCGAGCAGCAGGTGCCAGAACGCGAGATCGCTCCGCACGGTGAATGGGAATCGCCGATCACCGCCGCCGACGTCGCCCGCGCGAGGGTGAACGTGTCCTTTCCGGTGATCGAGGGCCCGGCGATCTGGTGGCAGGAGGACGCGCCCGGCGACGGCGGGCGGACCGCGGTGGTGCGCCGGGCGCCGGGCGGCACGTGCGCGCCGGTGCTGCCCGCGGGTTTCGAGGCGCGCACCAGGGTCCACGAGTACGGCGGCCGGTCCTACCTGCCGGTGCCGCCCCGGAGCGGTGGCGAGTGGGCCGTGGTGTTCGCCAACCACGACGACCAGCGCCTCTACCTCGTGGAGTCGGGCGTGGCCGACGTGGCGGTGCCCCTCACGCCCCCACCGGCGACGCCCTCGGCCCTGCGTTACGCGGACCTCGTGCCGTCCCCGGACGGGACCGAGGTGTGGTGCGTGCGCGAGGCGCACGCACCGGACGTGCTGCCGCGACGCGCCCTCGTGGCCGTCCCGCTCGACGGCGCCGCGGCCGAGGACGGCACGGCGGTGCGGGAGCTGGTCGTCGACACCGACTTCCTGGCCTTTCCGACCCCGTCGCCCGACGGCGGGCACCTGGCGTGGATCGGCTGGAACCGGCCGGACATGCCCTGGGACGCCGCCTGCCTGTACGTGGCGCGGCTCGACCCGGACGGGCCGGTGCGCGGCCGGCGACTGCTCGGCGGCCCGGCCGAGTCGGCGCAGGCCCCGGTGTGGCGGGACGGCGGTTCGCTGTACGCGGTCTCCGACCGCTCCGGCTGGTGGAACCTCCACCTGGTCGACCTCGACGGGCGGGTGCGCGACCTGTGCCCGCTGGAGGAGGAGTTCGCCGATCCACTGTGGAGCCTCGGCGGGCGGCCGTTCGCCGTGCTGGAGGGCGGGGACCTCGCCGTGCTGCACGGCCGGGGCGCGTTGCGGCTCGGCGTGCTCGACCCGGACGGCGGCCGGCTGCGGGACGTGCCGGTGCCGCAGCGGTCCTTCGTGCCGGCGCTGTCGGTGTCCGGGCGGTCGGTGTGCGCCGTCGCGCACGGGCTCGACGCGCCCGGCGGGGTGGTCTTGGTCGACGTGGACCGGGGCGGGCACGACCTGGTGCGCGCGGAGTCCGAACCCTCGCCGCACCCCGACCACCTGCCCCGGGCCGAGGCCGTGGAGCTGACCGACGCGGCCGGGCAGCCGGTGCACGCCTTCCGCTACGCACCGGCGAACCCCCGCTTCCGCGGCCCGGACGACGAGCTGCCGCCCTACGTGGTGTGGGCGCACGGCGGGCCGACCGGCCACGAGACCGGCGAGTTCGACCTCGCCAAGGCCTACTTCACCAGCCGGGGCATCGGCGTGCTCGACGTCAACTACGGCGGCTCCAGCGGCTACGGGCGCGACTACCGCGACCGGCTGCGGGGCTG
>NZ_JBHWIE010000473.1:0-4786 GCF_042732085.1 Actinosynnema sp. NPDC059797 | reverse complement strand
CAGGTCGATCGAGCCCGCGGCGGTCGCGTAGGCGACCAGCCTCGGGTCGCCGGGGCGGTCCTCGCGGAGCACGACCGCGCACTGGAGCACCGACGGGTGCTCGCCGAGGACGGCCTCCACCTCGCCGGGTTCGACGCGGAACCCGCGCAGCTTCACCTGGTCGTCGGTCCGGCCGACGTACTCGAGCAGCCCGGCGGCCGACCACCGGACGCGGTCGCCGGTGCGGTAGAGGCGCGCGCCGCCCGCCTCGAACGGGTTGGCCACGAACCGCTGCGCGGTCAGGCCCGGCCGGCCCCGGTAGCCCCGGGCCAGGCCGGCGCCGGCCACGTACAGCTCACCCGCGGTGTTCGGCGGCACCGGCCGCAGCCAGGGGTCGAGCACGTAGCAGCGGACGTTGTCGATCGGCGGGCCCAGCTCCGCTGGCCGGTCGGCGCGGATCTCCCCGATGGTCGTGTCGGCGGTGCACTCGGTCGGGCCGTAGAGGTTGTAGGCGCGCAGACCGGGCACCGAGTTCAGGTCGGCCCGCAGCCCGACGCCGATGGTCTCGCCGCCCAGCACCACCACGGACGGCCGGTGCCGGCCCTCGTCGAGCAGGCCCGCGGCCACGAGGTGCAGGCACTCGCTGGGGGTCAGGTCGATCACGTCCACCCGCTCCCGGGCGACCTGCGCCGCGAAGGCCGCCGGGTCGAGCCGGGTCTCGTCGTCGACGAGGTGCATCTCGTGCCCGTGCGCGGCCATCCACAGGAAGATCCCCCACGAGGCGTCGAAGGAGAACGACGCCGTGTGGTCCATCCGCAGCCGGCGGCCCCCGACCGCCCGCACGGCGGGATCGAGCACCTGCCCGCGGTGGTGGTGCAGGAGGTTGGTCAGGCTGCCGTGGGTCACCAGGGCGCCCTTGGGCCTGCCCGTCGACCCCGACGTGTAGAGGATGTAGGCGCCGTGGGCCGGGGCGGTCGCGCGCGGGGGGTCGGTGGCGGGCCCGCGCTCCAGTTCGGCGCGGACCTCCGGCGCGTCGAGGACGACGACGCGGTCCGGGTGGGCGGCGGCCCGGTGCGCGACCGCGCCGGTGGTGACCACCAGCGCGGGATCGGCGTCGGCCAGCATGAACGCGGTCCGCTCGGCCGGGTAGTCGGGGTCCACCGGCAGGTACACCGCGCCCGCCTTGTGCACCGCGAGCAGCGCCACCACGGAGTCGACCGACCGCGGGACCAGCACGGCCACCACGACCTCCGCTCCCGCGCCCCGGGCGATGAGCGCCCAGGCCAGCCCGTTGGCCCGCGCGTCCAGCTCGGTGTAGGTCAACGACTCGCCCCGGTGCACCAGGGCCACCGCGTCCGGGGTGCTGCGGACCTGGGCGGCGAACAGGTCGGGCAGCACGTCGGCGGGGTGCTCGCGCGCCGTGTCGTTCCACGTCACCAGGACCTGCCGGCGCACGGCCGGGTCGAGGGTGTCCAGGTGGCCCACCGGCGCGTCGGGGTTCGCCACGACCGCGCCCAGCACGCGCAGCACGTGGGCGGCGATGTCCTCGGCCTCGGCCCGGTCGACGAGGTCGGGCCGGTGGTCGAGGAGGAACCGCAGGCCCGGGTCCGCCACGGCGACCAGGCCCAGCGGGTAGTGGGTGGCGTCGTAGCCGCGGGCGGCCGTGACGACCAGGTCGGCGAAGGTGCCGTCGGCGGCCGGGTCGGTGGGGTAGTTCTCGAACACGAACGAGGTGTCGAACAGCGTCGGCAGCCCGGTGACCGCCGCGACGTCGGCCGGGCCCAGGTGCTGGTGCGCCAGCAGCGCGGCCTGCTCGGCCTGGACCCTGGACAGCAGCGCGGCCACCGGCTCGCGCGGGTCCAGCCGCACCCGCACCGGCAGCGTGTTGACGAACAGCCCCACCATGTCCTCTACGCCGGCCAGTTCCGGCGGCCGGCCCGCGACCGTGGCGCCGAAGGCCACGTCCGAACGGCCGGTGCGCTCGGCGAGCACCAGCGCCCAGCAGACCTGGAGCACGGTGTTGGTCGTCAGCCCGTGGTCGCGGGCCAGGGCGGCCAGGGCGGCGGCCACCTCCGGCTCGGGGGTGAAGCTCAGCTGCCGGGGCGGGGCGGACGCGCGGGTGGCGTCCGGGTCGGCGACCAGCGTGGGCTCGCCGAAGCCGGCGAAGGCCCGCGCCCACGCCGCCTTCGCCGCCCCGGTGTCGCGGGAGGCCAGCCACCGCGAGTAGTCCCGGTGCGGGCGCACCGGGGGCAGGCCGCTCGCGTCGCCGCCCGAGCGGTAGAGCGCGACGAGGTCGCGCAGCAGCACCGGCATCGACCAGCCGTCGAGGACGATGTGGTGGTTGGTCAGCACGAACCTGTGGGCGCGCTCGCTGGTGCGCAGCAGGGCGCAGCGCACCAGCGGCGGCGAGCCGAGGTCGAACCGGCGCCCGCGGTCTTCCAGGACCTCCCGCTCGGCAGCGGCGGCGGGGTCGTCCTCGCCGCGCAGGTCCCGTTCCCGCCACGGCAGGACCGCCGTGCGGGCCACCACCTGGGCCCAGTCGCCGGTGCGCCGGCGGCGGAAGGCGGTGCGCAGCGTCGCGTGCCGGTCGACCAGCGCCTGCGCCGCGGACCGCAGCGCGCGTGCGTCGAGGTCGCCTTCGAGGTCGACGACCAGCTGGGCGATGTAGACGTCGGCGCCCGACTGCCCCTCGTAAGCGTGGTGGAACACCATGCCCTGCTGCACCGGCGTCAGCGGCAGGATGTCCTCGATGACCCGGCGGTCCTGGCTGGTTCGACTCACGCGCGCGTCCCCCACTCGGCTTCCAGTTCCTGTTCCCAGTCGTCGATCTCGTCCTGCGTCACCCCGGGCAGCACCACGTCGGACGGCGTGAGGCCGCCCGCGGTCGGGTCCGCGACGTGGGCGACCAGGTCGCGCAGCGCCGCGAACCACAGCTCGGCCAGCTCGCGCACCTCGGGTTCGCCCAGCAGCTCGCGCCCCCACGTCCAGGCCGCGACGAGCCGGGGCCCGTCCGCGCCGTCGCGGGTGAGCGCGTTCAGTTCCACGGCGTGCGCCAGCGGCAGCTCCGGCGGCGCACCGCCGCCCGCGCCGGCGACGTCGGGCACCATGCCCCAGTCCCCCGGTTCCTCCGCGAGGAGTCGTCCCAGGTAGTTGAAGCCCAGCTGCGGCGTCGCGGCGCCGGCCAGCCCCGCCCCCCGGTCGAGGTGGCGGAGCAGGCCGTAGCCCAGGCCGCGCCCCGGCACCGCCCGCAGCTGCTCCTTGACCTGCTTGAGCAGCCGTCCCGCGTCGCCGCCCGACGCCCCGGGCGCGGCGTCGAGGTGGAGCGCCACCGGGTGGACGGCGGTGAACCAGCCGACCGTGCGGGACAGGTCGGTTCCCGGGTAGGTCTCGTCGTGCCGCCCGTGCCCCTCGACGTCGACCAGGACCTCGGTCGACACGACGCCCCGAGCGCGGCGCCACTCGCGGACCGCGGCGGCGAAAGCGGTCAGCAGCACCTCGTCCACGCCGGCCCGGTACGCGGCGGGCACCGCGGTCAGCAGCGGCGAGGTGATCTCCGCCGGCAGGGTCAGCTGGACGATGCCGGCGGTGGCGTAGGTGTCGCGGGCGTCCGGTGCGCGGGTGCCGAGCAGGGGGTCGCGGCTGCGCACCACCCGTCGCCACCACGGGAGTTCGGCGGCGCGCGCCGGGCCGCGGGCGTCGTCGTTGACCAGCCGCGCCCAGCGGCGCAGCGAGGTGGTCACCGGGTCCAGCCCGACCGGCAGGCCGGCGCGGACCTGCTCGGCCGCGCGGGCCAGGTCACCGAGGAGGATGCCCCAGGAGACGCCGTCCACGGCGAGGTGGTGCGCGACCAGGAGGACGGTGCCCGGGGCCGCCGGGCCCGCGTCGCACCACACGACCCCCAGGACGGGTCCGGTGGTGGGGTCGAGCGAGCGGCGGACGCGGTCGGCGTGATCGCGCAGGAGTCGGTCCCGGGTAGCGGGGGCCGTCCCCGCCACGTCCAGCCGGTGCACCACGTCCTCGGCGGGCACCGCGCCGGGCGGGCGCACGTGGAGGCGCCAGGCGCCGCCCGGGTCCACGTCCACCCGCAGCCGCAACGCGTCGTGGTGGTCGAGGAGCGCGCCCACGGCGGCCACCAGTTCGTCCCTGCGCAGGCCGGCGGGGGCGCGCACGGCCATCGACTGGGTGAAGCCCGCGATCGGGCCCCCGCGCGCGGCCTGCCAGGCCACGATCGGCGTCAGCGGCACCTCGCCCACACCGGCGCCCGGTTCCTCCGCCGCGGCGGCGACCGCGCCGGAGACCTCGGCCAGCCGGGCCGGGGTCGGCCGCTCGAACACGTCGCGCACGGTCAGGACCAGCCCGGCGCGGCGGGCGCGGCTGACCAGCTGGATCGAGTGGATGCTGTCGCCGCCGAGTTCGAAGAACCCGTCCTCGGCCCCCACCGGCCGCGGCAGCCGCAGCACCTCGGCGAACAACTCGCACAGCACCGCCTCGCGGTGGGTGCGCGGCTCGCGTCCCGGCCGCGCGGTGACCTCGGGCTCCGGCAGCGCGGCGCGGTCCAGCTTCCCGTTGGCCGACAGGGGCAGCGCGTCGAGGACGACGAACGCCGACGGCACCAGGTAGTCGGGCAACCGGTCCACGAGGAACGCGCGGACCGCGTCGCGGTCGAGGGCGGCGCCCGCCGACGACACGAGATAGGCGACGAGCCTGCCCCGCCCCGACGCGTCCGCGCGCACCACGACCGCCGCGCGGCCCACGCCCGGGAACTCGCCGAGGACGGCCTCGACCTCGCCGGGCTCCACCCGGAACC
>NZ_JBHWIE010000472.1:0-4800 GCF_042732085.1 Actinosynnema sp. NPDC059797 | reverse complement strand
CGGGAGAACCCGCTGAATGGAAAGCGGAAAGGCGCGCCGGTCGCGGACCCGAATGACGCGGGCCGCGCCGCCGGGGAACTCACCCGTTCGGCGTCGACCCGCGTCTCGACCGCGAGGGTCTGGTCGGCTGCGCCGGCGACCGGGTGGTCGCCGGGATACCGCTTTGCAGCACGCGCAGGGCAGTCAAGCTCGTCCCCGATTCGGTCGGCCGTCTCCGACAAGCGAACGACAAAATCTTTGCAGAGCGCTCCTCCGCGCTGCTACTCCAGACTTGCTCACGCTCGCCGCCCTAATAGGCAAGCGCGGACCGGTGCTCCGATCGGGTATTTCGAAACGGCATGAACGCTGCTCGGCATCGATACAGAAGCCGGACCGGGCGGTCACGGGACGCTTGCCGGCAGCGGTCCGGTTGCCGACGTACGGGCGTATTACCCCTGCGCTGCCCGGGTGGTTTCAAAGTAGCACCAGTTACCTTTGCAAAAGGTTCTGCGGTGGTCATTGTCCGGTCAAGGCAAGCCGTGAGAAGCCACACCATTGTCGATCATGTGATCCTCGTGCCGCCGCTCGTGAACGCGAGTCCGACCGGAAGTGGGGCAGGGATGATCACGCTCGAAACCGTCAACCTGGAGATCGAAGGCCCGAAAGCCACCGTTCACCTGAATCGCCCGGACAAGAAGAACGCGATGAACCCGCAGATGCACCGGGACATGAACACCGCCCTGGACCGCATCGAGGAGGACGGCGGCGTCAAGGCCGTCGTCGTCACCGGCGTCGGCAACAGCTTCAGCTCCGGCATGGACCTGGAGGAGTGCTTCCTGCGGCCGTTCGACGACCCGCAGCTGTTCTACCGCACCAACCTCGTGGCCCTGAAGTGGTTCCAGCGCCTCAAGGCGTTCCCGGCCGTGACCATCGCCAAGGTCAACGGCTTCGCGTTCGGCGGCGGATTCCTGGTCACCGGCCTGTGCGACCTGGCCGTCGCGGACGAGGCCGCGCTGTTCGGCCTGTCCGAGATCAACTTCGGCATCTTCCCGGCCGGCGGCGCCACCTGGGCGGCCACCCACAACCTGGCCCGCAAGCAGGCGCTGTACTACATCCTCACCGGCGACACCATGACCGGCCGCGAGGCCGAGAAGCACGGCCTGGTCAACAAGGCGGTGCCCGCCGCCGAGCTGGACGCCGAGACCGACCGCCTCGTGGCGAAGATCGTCAACAAGAACCCGGTCACGCTGCACCTGGCCAAGCAGGTCTACGAGCGCACCACCGAGCTGGACCTGCCCGCCGCCATCGACTACGACCAGGCCAAGCTGTGGGAGCTGTCCCGGCTCAGCGGCAACGAGTGGATCAACGTCGCGCTGCGGCAGTTCGAGAAGCGCAGCTACCAGCCCGGCCTGAGCACCTACAAGCGCGCCGAAGCGGACGTGAAGCCGTGATCGTCACCGGCCCGCCCGTCGAGATCCCCGACACCTCGCTGACCTCGTTCGTGCTGGAACGGGCGGGGCGGCACGGCGACGCGGTCGCCATCGTCGACGTCGACGGCACCACCCGCTACACCTACGCCGAACTGGTCACGGCCGTGCGCCGCGCCGCCGCCGGGCTGCGCGCCAGGGGCTTCGGCAAGGGCGACGTGCTGGCCGTGCTCGCGCCCAACGTGCCCGAGTACCCGGTCGTGGTGCACGCGGCCGTCGCCGCCGGCGGCGCCGTGGTCGTGCTCAACCCCCTCGACACCCCCGACGACCTCGCCGCCCGCCTCACCGAGGCCGGCGCGCGCCTGCTGGTGACCGTGCCGCCCGAGGCGGGCAAGGCACTGGAGCTGGCCCGCCGCACCCCGGTCGACGAGGTCCTGGTGCTCGGCGAGGCCGACGGCGCGACGCCGTTCGCCGCGCTGCTCGCCGACGGCCCACCGCCCGACCCGGACGCGGACCCGGACGTGGACCCCGCCGAGGACGTGGCCGCCCTGCTGCACTCCAGCGGCAGCACCGGCCACCCCAAGGGCGTCGTGCTGACCCACCGCAACCTGATCGCCAAGGCGCTCCTGACCAGCCTCGTCGCCCCCAGCGGCGCGGGCGCGCGGGTGCTCGCCGTGCCGCCGTTCCACCACGCCTTCGGGCTGACCATGATGATGAACGCCAGCCTCGTCCAGGGCTCCACCATGGTCACCATGCGGCGCTTCGACCCCGAGGCGTTCCTCAAGGCGATCCAGGACCACCGGATCACCCACCTCTACATCGTGCCCACCATGGCGGTCCTGCTGGCCCGCAGCCCCCTGGTCGACCGCTACGACCTGTCCTCGCTGCGCTCGATCGTCTCCGGCGGCGCCGCGCTCGACCCGGCCGTCGCCGAGGCGGTCCGGCGGCGCGTCGGCTGCGACATCGCCCAGGGCTACGGCCTCACCGAGTCCATGGTGTCGTTCATGCAGGACCGCGTGCCCGCCGTGCCCGCCTCGGTCGGCCGGCCCGCGCCCGGCGTCGAGTGCAAGGTCGTCGACGTCGACACCGGCGAGGAGCTGGGCCCGAACCGGGACGGCGAGGTGCTGGTCCGCGGCCCCCAGGTGATGAAGGGCTACCTCGACGCCGAGGAGGCCACCCGGAGCGTGCTGCAGCCCGACGGGTTCCTGCGCACCGGCGACCTCGGCCACGTGGACGCCGACGGCGAGCTGTTCCTCGTCGACCGCATCAAGGAGCTGATCAAGTACAAGGGCCAGCAGGTCTCGCCGGTCGAGCTGGAGGCCGTCCTGCTGACCCACCCCAAGGTCGCCGACGCCGCCGTGGTCGGCGTGCCCGACGAGGAGGCCGGCGAGGTCCCCAAGGGCTTCGTCGTCACCCGCGAGCCCGCCACCCCCGAGGAGCTGATGGCGTTCGTCGCCGAACGCGTCGCCCCCTACAAGAAGATCCGGCGGATCGAGTTCGTCGACCGCATCCCGCGCACCCCGGTCGGCAAGGTGGAACGCCGCACCCTCAAAGCGCGCGACAACGCCGCCTGAACCCCATTCCCCCGGGCGAGAGGCCAACCTCGGAGAAGCGGGGACCCCGGCACGCGGGGAATCTGGAGGACGGGGATCACGGGCCGCGGCAGAACGGCCCACAGGCGATGTTCCGGGTATCGGCGGAGCCGACCGCGTCGGCACCCAGGAGGAGAACAGATGAACCGAGTCGTTTCCAGGGCGGAGTGGCTGGAAGCCCGCAAAGCCCTTTTGGAGAAGGAGAAGGAAGTCACCAAGGCGCGCGACCGGATCGCGGCGGAGCGGCGCGAGCTGCCGATGGTGAAGGTCGAGAAGGAATACCTCTTCGAAGGCCCGCAGGGCACCCTCACGCTGCTCGACCTGTTCGAGGGCCGCCGCCAGCTCGTCGTCCGGCACTACATGTACAGCCCGGGGGCCGCGGAGGGCTGCATCGGGTGCTCGATGCAGGCCGACAGCGTGGGGGAGCTGGCCCACATGTGGGCCAGGGACACCACGTTCGTGATGGTCTCCCGCGCGCCGCTGGCCGACTTCCAGGCCTTCAAGGCCAGGATGGGCTGGACCATGCCCTGGTACTCCTCGTACGGCAGCGACTTCAACTACGACTACGAGGTCTCGACCGAGCAGGGCGAGTCGCCCGGCGTCAGCGCGTTCTACCGCGAGGGCGACGACGTGTACTTCACCTACTCGATCTTCGACCGGGGCGGCGACATCTTCAAGAACTTCTACAACTACCTGGACATCACGCACCTCGGGCGCCAGGAGGACCAGCTGGAGCACCCCTGGGACTGGTGGCGCTTCAAGGACCGCTACGACGTCGAGGGCGCGACCGGTCCCGGCGACAACTGGTGGAACGGCACGAGGTACCAGTCGTAACCCGCCCCCGGTCGGCAGCCCCGAGGGCTGCCCGCGCACCCCGGCGCCTGCCCCCGCGCCGGGGTGCGCCACCGAACGGACGGGCACCGACCGGACGGGCACCGACCGGACGGGCACCGACCGGGCAGGCACCGAACGGACAGGCACGCGAGAACGGCCAACACCACGAGCGGGAGGACCCATCATGAGCGACTCGTCCGGCAGGACCGCGATCGTCGTCGGCGCGAGCCGGGGCCTGGGCCACGGCATCGCCACCGCACTGGCCCAGGCGGGCGCCCCGGTGGTCGCGGTGTCCCGGACCCCGGCCGAGTTCCCGGACACCGGCGCGGGCTCGGTCCGCCACGAGCTCGCCGACGCCGGCGACCCCAGGGTCGCCGCCGACCTCATCGACCGCCACGACCCCGAGGTGGTCGTCCTGGTCGCGGGCGCCGTACCGCACATGCGCCCGCTCCAGCAGCAGACCTGGGAGACGTTCTCCGCCAACTGGGAGAGCGACGTGCGGATCTCGTTCCACTGGCTGCGCGAGGCGCTGCTCACGCCGCTGCGACCCGGCAGCCGGGTGGTCGTGTTCAGCAGCGGCGCCGCCCTCAACGCCGACGGGTCCCCGCTGAGCGGCGGCTACGCGGGCGCCAAGGCCGCCCAGCGCTACATCGCCGCCTACGCGCAGGGCGAGTCCCGCGCCGCGGGACTGGGCATCACCTTCACCGCCGTGCTGCCCCGGTTCGCGCCCTCGACCGCCGTCGGCCGGGCCGGCGTCGAGGCCTACGCCGCCCGCGCGGGGCTGGAGGTGGAGGACTTCCTGCGCCACCACGCGCCGCTGCTCACCCCGGAGATCGCCGGCAAGGCCGTGGTGGACCTCGTGCAGGCGGACGCCACGAGCGTCGTGCCCGCCTACGTGCTCACCGGCAACGGCCTGCACGCCCTGTCCTGACCCGGGCACGCGACGAGGGGCGGGACCTCCCCGGAGG
>NZ_JBHWIE010000471.1:0-4819 GCF_042732085.1 Actinosynnema sp. NPDC059797 | reverse complement strand
CCAGCAGGCACAGGTTCATGCCGCACACGAGTTCGGTGTGCTGCCGCGCCAGGCTGTGGAAGGGGCAGTTGCCCAGGACGATGGCGGAGTCGGAGGCGCGCGGCTCGAACCCGAAGTCCTCCAGGGCGCGCATCGCGGTCGGTCTGCCGTCATGGGGCTCGGCGCTGCTGCGGCGTTCCCGGCTGTCGCCGGGCTCCGGGTTGTCGCGCGGCTCCGGGTCGCCGGGGTGCTCCGGGGCGTCGTGCGGCTGCCGGGCCTCGCGCGAGGCCCGGCCCATCTCCCGGCCCAGGTCGTGGGCGCGCCGGTGCAGCACCGCGCGCGGCGGTTCGCCGGTCGCGTCGGCTTCGGCGAGGGCGTCGGCCAGCAGCAGCCCGGCCAGCTCGTAGCGCCGGTCGGGCAGGGAGACCGCGATCTGCTCCGCCGAGCGCCGGTAGAGCTTGGCCGGTCGCCCGGCACCGGGGCCGGTGCGCCCGCTGCGGCGCTCGTGGACGACCTCCAGCAGCCCCTCGGAGGCCAGGCGGTCGAGGTGGAAGGCGACCGTGGTGCGCGGCGCCCCGACCGCCTCGGCGGCCTCGTCGCGGCTCACCGGCGCGGGGTGGCGCACCACGAAGTCGTACAGCCGGCGCCGGGTCGGCTCGTCGAGCGCCGCCACGGCGGAGACGTGCGACGACCGGGGCTGGGCGGCTTCACCCATTCTAAAACCCACTTCTATTGACGAAATCTCGCGCTGACTTCTAAGGTTAGCCGAAGTTGTCGATAGAAGGAGGAGTCATGGCCACCGAGGTGTCCGGCCCCGTGGGCCGACGGGATCGCGCCGGCCGTCGGGGGTGGTCGGCATGAGCGCCACGGCGACCACGACCGAGCAGCCACCCCGGCGGTTGCAGGTGGTCCACGGGCGCGGTGGCGTGGACGTGGAGGCCGCCCGGCGCGCCGTGGCCGACCTGCTGGCGGCGTTGGGCAGGGACCCGGCGTCGGAGCACCTGGCCGACACCCCGGAGCGGGTCGCGCAGGCCTACGCCGAGCTGCTGACCCCGCGCGAGTTCGACCTGACGACCTTCCCCAACGACGAGGGCTACGACGAGCTGGTCCTGGTCCGGGGGATACCGGTGCAGTCGCTGTGCGAGCACCACCTGCTGCCGTTCCACGGCGTGGCCCACGTGGGCTACCTGCCCGGCGCGCGCATCCTCGGCCTGTCCAAGCTCGCCCGCGTGGTCGAGCTGTTCGCCCGCGACCTCCAGGTGCAGGAGCGGCTGACCAAGCAGGTGGCCGACTGGCTCCGGGAGCACCTGGCGCCGCAGGGCGTCGGCGTGGTGGTCGAGGCCGAGCACCTGTGCATGTCGCTGCGCGGCGTGCGGGCCGCCGGCTCCCGCACCGTGACCTCGACCCTGCACGGCCTGCTGCGCGAGGACGCCCGGTCCCGGCAGGAGTTCTTCGCCCTGGCGGGCGTCAACCGGTGAGCGACCCGTGCGGCTCGTCCGCACCCGCGTGAGGAGAAGGCAGTGGTCACCGAGCAGGTGTTCGTCATCGCCGGAGCCGGGCTCGCCGGTGCGAACGCGGCGCAGGCGCTGCGGGAGGCGGGCTTCGCCGGGCGGGTGGTGCTGGTGGGGGACGAGGTCGAGCGGCCCTACGAGCGCCCGCCCCTGTCGAAGGGCTACCTGCTCGGCGACCAGGACCGCGCCGCCGTGCACGTCCACGACGAGCGGTGGTACGAGGACAACGCGGTGGAGCTGCGGCTCGGGCGGGCGGTGACCGCACTGGACCGCGCCGACCGGCACGTCGTACTCGCCGACGGCGAGCGCGTCGGCTACACCCGGCTGCTGCTGGCCACCGGCTCGTCGCCGCGCCGCCTGTCCGTCCCGGGCGAGGAGCTGCCGGGCGTGCACCACCTGCGCCGCCTGGACCAGGCCGACCGGCTGCGCGAGGCGCTGACCCCGGGCAGCCGGGTCGTCATCGCCGGGGCCGGGTGGATCGGGCTGGAGGTCGCCGCCGCCGCACGGGCGCGCGACTGCGCCGTCACGGTGGTGGAGCCCGCCCCGACCCCGCTGCACGCCGTGCTCGGGCCGGAGCTGGGTGGTTTCTTCGCCGACCTGCACCGCCACCGCGGCGTCGGGTTCCGCTTCGGCGGCCGCGTCACCGGCATCCGGGGCGACGGCGCGGTCTCGGCGGTCGAGCTGGCCGACGGCGCCGTCCTGCCGGCCGACGCGGTGGTGGTCGGCGTAGGAGCCCGCCCGAACACCGCGCTCGCCGAACGCGCCGGCCTGACCGTCGACGACGGCGTCGTCGTGGACGCCGCGCTGCGCACCGACGACCCGCACGTCTTCGCCGCCGGCGACGTCGCCGCCCACCCGAGCACGCGCTACGGCCGGCGCCTCCGCGTGGAGCACTGGGCCAACGCCCTGAACGGCGGGCAGGCGGCGGCCAGGTCGATGCTCGGTCAGGAGACCGCCTACGACGAGCTGCCGTACTTCTTCTCCGACCAGTACGACGTGGGGATGGAGTTCGCCGGCTGGTTCGCCCCCGGCGGCTACGACCGCGTGGTCACCCGGGGGTCCGTCGAGGAGCGGGCGTTCCACGCGTTCTGGCTCGCCAGCGGCCACGTGGTGGCGGGCATGCACGTCAACCTCTGGGACGACGGCATCGGCGACGTCCAGGACCTCGTCCGGAGCCGCCGACCGGTGGACCCGGACCGCCTGGCCGACCCCTCCGCCCCGCTCGCCGACCTGGTCCGCGCCTGACCGCGCGAGGTCGCCGCGACGGGGCCTCGGGTCGACGCCGTCACCCTGCCCGCCCGTCCGGCGCGCCGCCGGGCTCGCGGAGCCGGCAAAGAGGTATCCGAATTACCTCTTTCGCTATGGTCGTGCGGTGCACCTCAACCGGTCGACCGACACCGCCCTGCGCGCGGTGATGCTGCTCGCCTCCGGCGGGGGCCGGCTCACCGTCGACCGGCTGGCCGACGCGCTGGACGTGCCGCGCAACCACCTGGCCAAGCTCGTGCAGCGCCTGCAACGCCACGGGTTCGTCGTCACCGCGCGCGGCCGGGTCGGCGGGGTCGAGGTGCCCGAGGGCGCCCTGGACGCGTCCGTGGGCGCGGTCGTGCGCGCGCTGGAGGGTGACGAGGAGGTCGTGGACTGCGAGGGGCAGCCGTGCCCGCTGCGCGGCGGTTGCCACCTGCGCACGGCCCTGCGCCAGGCCCAACAGGCGTTCCTGGCGGTGCTGGACGGGGTGACCGTGCGGGCGCTGGTGGCCACGCCGACCGGTCCCGCGCTGCTCGGCCTGACCGCGCCCGCCCTGACCGCGCCCGCCCCGCTCGGGACACCCGCGCCCGTCGCCGCGGGGCGACCGTGACCGCCGACCGCGACCTGCGCGACCGGCGGGACGCGCTGGCCCTGGTGACCGAGTTCTACCGGCGCGCCTACGGCGACGGGCTGCTCGGGCCGGTCTTCCGCGACGTGGCCCGCCTGGACCTCGCGGCGCACCTGCCCGTGATGGCCGACTTCTGGGACACGGTGCTGTTCCGCGCCGGCTCCTACCGGGGCAACCTGCTGCGCGTGCACGTGGCCCTGCACGAACGGGCGCCCCTCGCGCCCGCCCACTTCTCGCGGTGGCTGGCGCTGTGGAACGCCACCGTCGACGACCTATTCGCGGGGGAGAAGGCCGACCTGGCCAAGTCGCAGGCCGAGCGGATCGGCCGGTCGATGACCCGGCGCCTGCGGGGCGAGGACGCCAGCGAACTCGTCGCCATCCGCCGGCGGGACCAGGTCGGAGAACCCTGACCAAGCCGGACCAGGCCGATCTATCGGGATGTCGCGCCCGCCCGCCGCACTTATATCGTGTTACGATACTGTTGGGCGGTCGGGAACCGGCCGCAGCGGGCGAGCACGGGAGGTCGGTGCGTCGTGCCCGGCGAACGCGAGAGCGAAGCGCTGCGTCAGATCCAACGCCGGCTCTGGGACGAGGACCCGGAGTTCGCGCACTTCCTGGAGAGCTCCCAGCGGCACCTGCGATCGGGTCCCCGGCGGCGCGTGCCGGCCTTCGTGGTCGACCTCGCGGGCCTGCTCGCGATGTTGATGCTGGTCCTGGGCCTGCCCGTCGCCGCGCTCGTGTTCGCCGCGGCGGGCGTGCTGGCGTGGGTGGTGCGCCGCCGGGCCGCGTTGCCCGGACCCCGCCCCTGATCCCCTGACACCCCTGGCGCCGCCGTGCCCGGCGTCACCGCCGTCGACGCCGGGCCCGGCCCGACCCGGCGACCGGGTCAGACCTCGTCCCAGTCGGGCAGGGTCAGCGTCGAGCCCATGCGCCGCAGCTCGTCCCGGTGCAGCGTGCTCAGCCGGGTGAGGACCTGCTGCCCGTGGTCGGTCAGCTCGACCCGCACCACGCGCGCGTCGGAGGGGTCGGGCGCCCGCCGCACGAGGTCCTGCGCCTGGGCGCGGTTGACCAGTTCGACGACGCTGTGGTGCCGCAACTGGAGGCGCTCGGCCAGTTCCCGCACCGTGGCCCACTCCCGCTCCGGGAAGCCCTTGAGCGCCAGCAGGAGCTGGTACTGCTGCGGCGTCAGGCCGTGGCCGCGCACCGTCTCCTCGCTGAAGCGCAGGTAGCGGCGGATGCCGAAGCGGAACCGGGCCAGCGCCTCGAAGTCCTGTTTGGTCAGCGGCTCCGACCCGGGCTCGTCGTCCGTGCTCACCGGTGCATTCCACCACGTGGCCGCGCGGGTGGCGGCGTCCGCACCACCACCCGCGCGGCGCGGGCGCGTCAGATCACGCCCAGGGCCAGCATCGCGTCGGCGACCTGGATGAAACCGGCGATGTTCGCGCCGGCCAGGTAG
>NZ_JBHWIE010000470.1:0-4832 GCF_042732085.1 Actinosynnema sp. NPDC059797 | reverse complement strand
CGATCCGCACCGGCGCGGTGCCGCGTCGAGGGCCGTCGGCCCTCAGGCGCCGTCGTCGAAACGGACGAAGGCGCGCAGCGTGCCGGACCCGTGGTCGCGGATCTCGGCGTAGCCCAGGCTCTCGTAGAAGGCGCGTTGGCCCGGTTCGTCGTCGGTCAGCAGGACCTTCTGCCGGACCGTGCGATAGCGGTCCAGCACCGCCCTCACCAGCGCGCGGCCGATCCCGCGGCGTTGCTCGGCCGGGTGCACGAGCACGTCTTGCAGGTAGCAGATGGTCGCCCCGTCGGACAACGCGCGAGCGAGGCCGACCAGCCTCCCGCCCCGGCGCGCGGTCACCACGCAGGACGCCCCGGCCACCCCGGCCCGCAGCAGGCCGGGTGAGTCGGTGTAGGCAGACCAGCCCACCGCCTCGTAGAGCGCCAGCAACTCGTCCACCGGTATCCCCGACTCCGGTCCGATCACCAGCTCGGCTTCGTCCACCTGAAGATCCTGGCACGTCGACCGCAGCCGTGATCGCGCACGTGGCGGCAGGACCGAGGGCCCGCGGGCGAGGCGGTGATCACGGGTGATGCCTCCTGGCCGGGAATGGTCATTTCGCGTGCGCCGTACGGGTGATGTGCCCCGGTTCCGCTCACCGGGCTGTTCGGTGTGCGTATCGTCGTGTTGTGCGATCTTCGTCCGAGGTTTCCGTCGAGGGTGTCGAAGGGGCGTTGGCGGAATTCGCCGCGCTTCGTGACGAAATACTGGAAAGGGTGAAGGCGCAGCAGCAGCTGCTGTCGTTCCAGTTGACGTTCACCGGTGCCATCTTCGGGTTCGCCATCACGCGGCCGGGGATGACCGCGCTGCTGTTGATCGTCCCGTTCGGTTCGTACCTGCTGTGCGGTCGCCTCGTGGCGCAGCACTTCGGCACCCTCAGGGTTGCGATGTACATCAAGGACGAGTTGAGCCACCGGGTGCCCGGAGGGCTTGGCTGGGAGCGGTGGTTGGAGGCCCGGCAAAGGCGGCGCCCGCACTTCCTGGGCTCCACGTTGCCGTTGTTGTTCACTTTCGCCGGGGCGAGCGTCCTGGCCTTGGGGTGGACGACGGGGTACGTATTCGGTCGCCACGGTGTGCCGGCCCTCGCCCGCTTCGGCCTCGGTGCGTTCTGGGTCCTCGGTGTCGCCGCGGCGATTTCCTGCATCATCTTCGTGTTGCAGATGAACAATCGCCTGCCGGTTCGCAGCTGGGCTCAGACGGGGCTGTCCTGACCGAGCGCCGGTGTATTCGTTCAACGGAGGTGCGCCGATAGCCGGAACCGGGTGAGGTCGGCGGTGGGGGAGGAGGTCACCTCGGTGATGCGGCCACCCTGGATCGCGAGGACGTCGAGGCCGCCGGGCAGGTATCGCTTCGTCGCCGAGGTCGCGCAGCACGGCCTGCTGGGTCGGCGTGGTCGAGTCGATCACTTTTCGGGCTCGTTGGAGGGCGCTGTTCACCGATGCGGGGGACGTGTCCAGCTGTTCGGCCACCTGGGCCGCGGAGAAGCCGAGCACCTCGCGCAGGATCAGCACCGCCCGCTGGAGCGCGGTCAGGCGCTGCAGAGCGACGACCATGACCGACGAACAGCAGATCCGCGACCTCATCGAACGGTGGGCCGCCGCCGTCCACGACGGAGACCTCCCCACCGTGCTCGCCGACCACGCGCCGGACATCGTCATGTTCGACGTCCCCCCGCCCGAGCGGGGCGTGCGCGGCATCGACGCCTACCGCGAGACCTGGCCGGGCTTCTTCGAGTGGCAGGCGTCCGGCGCGGTGTTCGGGATCGAGTCGCCCGACGTCACAGCGGGCGCGGACGTGTCCGGCGCCGAGGTCCCGGCGGTGCACGAGCGGTGGTTCGACCGCACCGCGGCGAAAGACCTCGACGGGCTGATGGAGCACGTCGCGCCGGATGTCGTGTCTACGAGCACGCGGGGCCGCTGCAGTACGTCGGGATCGACGACGTCCGCGAGGTGTGCCGACGCGGCCTCCAGGCGTCACCGGGGCCCATCGACTTCGACGTCCCCGACCTCACCACCCGTGCGTGCGGCGACCTGGCCGTGGCGTGGGGGCTCGACCGCATCGTGGGGGGCGGCGTCGAGATCCGGTCCCGCGGCACCCGCGTCTTCCGGCGGCGCGACGGCGACTGGCAGATGATCCACCAGCACCTGTCCGTCCCGGCGCCGGGCGACTGATCGCACCGGGCGCGGACACGGCTCTCGGCGACCACGCCGGCGGTGCCACGGTCGTCGCCCCGGGCCGGCGCGGGAGGCCCGGGACGTCCGACGGTGGTTGATCGACCGCATCGGGTGATCGGGGAGGGGTGTCGGCGGCGGGCCGCAGGGGTACCTGGTCACCAAGTCAGACGCTCCAGGAGGACAGCATGATCGTCGGTGAGGACGCCCCGTACCCCGCCAGAGCCCGAACCCGACCCGACGAGTCGTCCGAAACCGCGGTGCTGGACCTGGTGGGGGACGTGCCACCGCTCTCCGAGGTGCGGCAGTGGACCGGCGAAGTCCTCGCCGACCTCGGCGACGAGGAGGTCACCGACGCGAAACTGGTCGCGTCCGAGCTGGTGACCAACGCCTACGAGCACGGACGACACCCGTTGCACCTGCGACTGCGGCGCGCCCGCGACCTGATCCGCATCGAGGTGGTCGACCTGTCACCGCGGATGCCGGTGGTCGGCCGTTCCTCGGTGCGGGTGACCCGCGGTCGCGGGATGGTGCTCGTGGACCAGCTGTGCAGCCAGTGGGGGGCCTTGCGCCACGCCGTCGGCAAGACCGTGTGGGCCGTCCTGGCCCTCAGCTCACGGCAACCGGACCGGGGGCTGCCCGCCTGACCCGTCCCGCGTCGGCGCGAGGACCGCGAGCGCCCCGCCGCGCACGCCGCCGTGCGGGAGCGGTCGGGACCGGGAGGAGGCCGCTGACGGCAGGGGTCGGCGGCTCGAACCTCCCGGGCTTCCGCGACGTGCTCAGGCCTCGATGACCACGGGGATGATCACGGGGCGTCGGCGGTGGGTCCGGTGCGCCCAGTACTGCACCTCACGGGCGATGAGCCGTTCCAGCTCCTCGAAGTCGGTGACGCCGCGCTTGTTCGCGCCGGCGAGGGCCTTCTCGATGGCGGGGATGACCGGGGCGAAGGTGGAGGCGTCGTGCTCGAAGCCGTGGGCGATGAAGTCCGGCGGCTCGGCCAGCCGGCGGGTGTCGAGGTCGACGAGCGCGACGACGGTGATGACGCCCTCCTCGCCGAGGGTGCGGCGCTGCGCCAGCGACTCCTCGGTGACCCCGCCGACGGTCTGCCCGTCAACGTAGACGTTGTGGACCTCGACGCGGCCGGTGATCTCGGCGCGCCCGTCGTACAGGTCGACGACGTGGCCGTTGGCGGCGATGGGCACCCGGTCCCGGGCGACCCCGGTCTTGATCGCCAGTTCGGCGTTGGCGCGCAGGTGGCGCGCCTCGCCGTGCACGGGCATGACGTTGGCCGGCTGCACGATGTTGTAGCAGTAGACCAGCTCGCCGGCGCTGGCGTGGCCGGAGACGTGGACCTTGGCGTTGCCCTTGTGCACCACGTTCGCGCCGCGGTCGACCAGGCCGTTGATGACCCGGTAGATGGCGTTCTCGTTGCCGGGGATCAGCGAGCTGGCCAGCAGGACGGTGTCGCCCTCCTGGACCTGGATCGAGTGGTCGCCGCCGGCCATGCGGGACAGCGCGGCCATGGGTTCGCCCTGGGAGCCGGTGCACACCAGCGTCACCTGGTGGGGCGGCATCCGGTCCATGCGCTTGATGTCGACGACCAGGCCGTCGGGCACGTTGAGGTAGCCCAGCTCGGTGGCCACGCCCATGTTGCGGACCATGGAGCGGCCGACGAAGGCGACCTTGCGGCCGTGGGCGTGGGCTGCGTCGAGGACCTGCTGGATGCGGTGGACGTGGCTGGCGAAGCTGGACACGATCACCCGGCGCGGGGTGGTGCGGAAGACCTCGTCGATCGCGGGGGCGAGGTCGCGCTCGGAGGTGGTGAAGCCGGGCACGTCGGCGTTGGTGGAGTCGACCAGGAACAGGTCGACGCCCTCCTCGCCGAGGCGGGCGAACCCGCGCAGGTCGGTGATCCGGCCGTCCAGCGGGAACTGGTCCATCTTGAAGTCGCCGGTGTGCAGCACGAGGCCGGCGGAGGTGCGGATCGCGACGGCCAGACTGTCCGGGATGGAGTGGTTGACCGCCAGGAACTCCAGGTCGAACGGCCCGCGGACCAGCCGCCTGCCCTCCTCGACCTCCACCTGCACCGGCGTGATGCGGTGCTCGACGAGCTTGGCCGACAGCAGCGCCAGGGTCAGCCGGGAGCCGACGATCGGGATGTCGGGGCGTTCGCGCAGCAGGTAGGGCACCCCGCCGATGTGGTCCTCGTGACCGTGGGTCAGCACGACCGCGACCACGTCGGACAGCCGGTCGCGCAGGCAGGTCCAGTCCGGGAGGATCACGTCCACGCCCGGCTGGTGCTCCTCGGGGAACAGCACCCCGCAGTCCACGACGAGCAGCTTGCCCTCGTGCTCGAACACGGTCATGTTGCGGCCGATCTCGCCGAGACCGCCGAGGGCGGTGACGCGCAGGGCGCCGGGGGCGAGGGCCGGTGGAGGTGCGGGGGTTCGAGCCATGGTCACACCTCCACGTTAGGTGAGGGTGTGCGGGAATTGAAATCGGTCCGGGATGACCGGGCGTGGGCGGGTGGGCGCGCAGGGTGGCGGCGAAGTCCTCGGGCACGAGGGCGGGGGCGGCGACACCGCGGATGCGCTGCAGGACGCCGTGGGCGTAGCGGCCGATCGC
>NZ_JBHWIE010000469.1:4254-4853 GCF_042732085.1 Actinosynnema sp. NPDC059797 | reverse complement strand
TGTTCGAGGAGTACGGGCAGGCGGTGCTGGCCTACGCCAGGAGGCTGACCGGCGACCACCACGCCGCCGAGGACGTGGTGCAGGAGGCGATGATCCGGACCTGGCGGCACGCGGAGAAGCTGCTCGCCGAGGGCGGCTCGGTCCGCCGGTGGCTGATGACGGTGGTGCTCAACATCGTCTACGACCAGGTCCGGGCCCGTCGGGGGCGGCCGGTGGAGGTCGAGGACGTGCGGTCGGCCGCCGCCGTGACGGGCGACCACGCCGACCGCGTGGTGACGGACCTCGTCGTGGTCGAGGCGCTGCGGGGCCTGCCGGAGGAGCTGCGCAGCGTGGTGCTGCACGTGTACCTGTGGGGCGACTCGGTCGCCGAGACCGCGGCGGAGCTGCGCATCCCGGCCGGCACCGTCAAGTCCCGCACCCACCGGGCGATGAGCGTGCTGCGGCGCAGGCTGCCGCCCGCCATGGGCTCGAACCGGTCGCGGAACGCCGTGGGCGGGGCCCCGGCGGGCGGCCCCCCCGCCCCCCCCCCCCCCGGCCGGGGCGCCCCCGGGGGGGGCCCGCCCCCCGCGCCCCGCCCCGGGGTCAGAGCGGGATGTAGA
>NZ_JBHWIE010000469.1:1553-4244 GCF_042732085.1 Actinosynnema sp. NPDC059797 | reverse complement strand
TGGGGCGCTGGGTCCCGCCCGCTTTGGGCTCTACGGGGTGGGGAACCGCGGGGCGGGCGCCCGGGGGGTCCGCCCCGGCGCCCCGGCCACGGACCTGATCAGGCCGCGTTCACCGAGACGTCGTCCAGCACGAACGAGGTCTGGTAGGACCAGTCCTCCGCGCCGGTGAAGCTCAGCGTCACGCTCTGGCCCGCGAACGCGCCCAGGTTGAACGTGCGCACCGCGTAGCCGGAGGCGTCGAGGTTGGAGTAGGTGGCCAGGGTGGTGCCGTTGGCCTGGACGGTGAAGGTGTCGAACACCTCGGGCTCGTACTCCGAGGTGCTGATCTTCAGCCACAGCGACAGCGTGGTGCCGGTGCACCCGGCCGGGACGGTGACGGTCTGGGACAGCGTCTCGGTGTCGGCGTAGCCGTAGCCGCTGAGCCACGCCGAGCGCGAACCGGAGCGCGGCGCGCCGGCGCCGGTCCACGCGCCGATCGTCCAGGTGGCGTTGGACCACCCGGTGGTGCCGCTCTCGAAGCCGCCGTTGGCGACCTTCTCACCGGGCGCGGAGCAGGAGCCGCCCGCCGGGGTGATCGTCCAGGTGAATGTGACGGATGAGGTCTTGCCCGCCGAGTCGGTCACGGTCGCGGTGACGGTGTAGGTGCCGGCGGTGGTCGGCGTGCCGGAGATCAGGCCGGTGGCCGGTGCCAGGGACAGGCCGGGCGGCAGGCCGGTGGCCGACCACGTGTAGGGCGTCGTGCCGCCGGTGGCCTTCAGCTGGAGGCTGGTGGGCGTGCCGACGCCGCCCGTCTGGTTGCCCGGCGGGGTGATGGCCGGCGTGCCGGGGCCGGGGCCGCCGCCGGTGTTGACGAACAGCAGCCGGTTGGGCGAGCCGGTGCCCGGCGAGGTGATCTTGCCCGTGGTGGAGTTGGCGATCAGCGCGCTCTGGACCTGCGCGGGCGTCAACGACGGCGTGGCGCCCAGCAGCAGCGCCGCGCCGCCCGCGACGTGCGGCGAGGCCATCGACGTGCCGCTGATCGTGTTGGTGGCGGTGTCGCCGGTGTGCCAGGCCGAGGTGATGTTCTGGCCGGGCGCGAAGATGTCGGTGCAGGTGCCCCAGTTGGAGAACGAGGCGCGGGCGTCGGTGTTGGTCGACGCGTTCACCGTGACCGCCTCGGCCACCCGCGCCGGGGTGAAGTTGCACGCGTCGGCGTTGGAGTTGCCCGACGCGAGGGCGTAGGTGACGCCGTCGGCGATGGAGTTGCGCACCGCGTTCTCGGTGGTGGCGTCGCTGCCCTGGGCGCCGAGGCTCATGTTGGCCACGGCCGGGCCGGAGGTGTGGTGGCCGGTGACCCAGTCGATGCCCGCGGCGACGCCGGCGAACGAGCCGGAACCGGCGCAGTTGAGCACCTTCACCGCGATCAGGGTGACGCCCTTGGCGACGCCGTGGGCGCTGCCGCCGACCGTGCCGGCGACGTGGGTGCCGTGGCCGTTGCAGTCGGTGTTGTTGCCGTCCCCGGTGGTGTTGGTGCCCCAGGACGCCCGGCCGCCGAAGTCCTGGTGGCTGGTCCGGATCCCCGTGTCGATGATGTAGGCGGTGACGCCCGCGCCGTCGTTGGGGTAGGTGTAGCCGGAGTCCGGCGGCAGGTCGCGCTGGTCGATGCGGTCCAGCCCCCACGACGGCGGGTTGGGCTGGGTGGCGGTCGCCTGGACCGTGCCGTTCTGCTGGACGTAGGCCACGCCGGGCTCGGCGGCCAGCCGGCGCGCGGCGCGCTCGGACAGCGTGCCCGCGAAGCCCTTGAGGGCGTGCCGGTAGGTGAACTCGACCTTCGCGCCGTACTTCGCGCTGAGGTCGGCGGTGAGCGCTTCGGCGCTCTGGGCGGACACCTCGTCGTAGACGACGATGTAGCTGTCCTGGATGGCGGTCGGGTTGGCGGTGCCGAGGACGTCGCCCTCGGCGGAGGCCGGACCGGCGGTGGTGGTCAGCGCCAGCGCGGTGGCGCCGGCGGTGCATAACGCGAGCAGGGCTCGTCTTGATCCGCGAACGTCTCCCATTGCAGGGTTCTCCCTCGTGCGGGGTCTCCGACAGACCCGATGCGGCTCGGGTGGGCCGGGGGAGCGGAGTTTCACGATCACGTACGCGCGGACGTGATCGCCGACGTTAGAGGACCCGCGGACCCGGCGGCAATCGGCCGCCAGGGCGAACGACCTGCGGAAACCCGCATCGTGAGTGAATGCTTGTCGCTGCCCTCCATCACTTCAGTGTTGCCTGAACGCAACAGCTAGCCTCCACACCGGGGCGGGGAGCGGACGCGTCGTTGACGAGCGCCCAGGACGGGCGGTGGCGTGGGTGTGAGGTCCCGGATCGTGGTGGTCGTCCTGCTCGTGGCCGGGTGGCTGGTGCTCCGCGCGCGGAGCGGGGGAGGGGAGGGGCGTCAGCCGCACGACTGGGCGCGGACGACCGGGGACCTGGGCCAGGCACAGCGACTCGACCGACGTCTCCACCGCCGTCAAGGACGCGACCACCAAGGGGGCCTGGTGGTGAATCCTACTTTGTTCACCTCTATATCTTCAGTGTTGACTAAAATCAATCCCTGAAACCAAAAACCAAGAACGAAAACCGCAAAGAGGCAGCCGGGTGGTGGGGGGCCCCCCCCGCCGGGGGGCCCCCCCCCGCCCCCGGAAAGGAAAACAAAAAAAACAAGCAAGG
>NZ_JBHWIE010000469.1:0-1543 GCF_042732085.1 Actinosynnema sp. NPDC059797 | reverse complement strand
CACGCCTCGATAGACAATCCCAGGCTCTTCCACCCCTAACTGCCCTCGTGCGTGTTGGCAACTGGCTGCCCGCCCTCCCCTCCTCGGGCTCAGCGGCCGACGTACTCGCGCAGGTGTCGGGCGGTGAGGGTGTCGGCGGTGTCGACGAGCTGGGCGGGGGTGCCGGTGAACACGATGCGGCCGCCGTCGTGGCCGGCGCCGGGGCCGAGGTCGATGATCCAGTCCGCGTGGGCCATGACGGCCTGGTGGTGCTCGATGACGATGACGGTGTTGCCGGCGTCGACGAGGCGGTCGAGCAGGGCGAGGAGCTTGTCGACGTCGGCGAGGTGGAGGCCGGTGGTGGGTTCGTCGAGGACGTAGGTGGAGGCCTTCTCGGCCATGTGGATGGCGAGCTTGAGGCGTTGGCGCTCGCCGCCGGAGAGGGTGGTCAGGGGTTGGCCGAGGGCGAGGTAGCCGAGGCCGACGTCGACGAGGCGGTCGAGGATGGTCTTGGCCTGCTTCTCGGTGAAGAAGTCGCGGGCTTCGGTGATGGACATGCCGAGGACGTCGCTGATGTTGCGGCCGCGGAGTTGGTAGGCGAGGACCTGGGGCGTGTAGCGCTTGCCCTCGCACTGTTCGCAGGTGGTGGCGACGCCGGCCATCATGGCGAGGTCGGTGTAGACGAGGCCGATGCCCTTGCAGTGGGGGCAGGCGCCTTCGGAGTTGGCGCTGAAGAGGGCGGGTTTGACGCCGTTGGCCTTGGCGAAGGCGGTGCGGATGGGGTCGAGCAGGCCGGTGTAGGTGGCGGGGTTGGAGCGTCGTGAGCCGCGGATGGGGGATTGGTCGACGGTGACGACGTCGTCGCGGGTGGCGAGGGAGCCGTGGATGAGGGAGCTCTTGCCGGAGCCCGCGACGCCGGTGACGACGGTGAGGACGCCGAGGGGGATGTCGACGTCGACGTCGTGGAGGTTGTGGAGGTTGGCGCCGGTGATGGGGAGGTGGCCGGTGGGGGTGCGGAGGTGGTCGCGGAGTCGGGCGCGGTGGTCGAGGTGGCGGCCGGTGAGGGTGTCGGAGTTGCGGAGGTCGGTGACGGAGCCGGTGAAGGTGATGTGGCCGCCGTTGGCGCCGGCGCCGGGGCCGAGGTCGATGACGTGGTCGGCGATGTGGATGGTTTCGGGTTTGTGCTCGACGACGAGGACGGTGTTGCCCTTGTCGCGGAGTTGGAGGAGGAGGTCGTTCATGCGTTGGATGTCGTGGGGGTGGAGTCCGACGGTGGGTTCGTCGAAGACGTAGGTGACGTCGGTGAGGGCGCTGCCGAGGTGGCGGACCATCTTGACGCGTTGGGCCTCGCCGCCGGAGAGGGTGGAGGCGGGGCGGTCGAGGCTGAGGTAGCCGAGGCCGATGTCGACGAGGGAGTCGAGGAGTTCGCGGAGGGTGGTGAGGACGGGGGCGACGGAGGGGTCGGTGAGGTCGCGGGTCCAGGTGGCGAGGTCGCTGATCTGCATGGCGGAGCAGTCGGCGATGGTCAGGTCGTTGATCTTGGAGTTGAGGGCGGCTTGGTTGT
>NZ_JBHWIE010000468.1:0-4854 GCF_042732085.1 Actinosynnema sp. NPDC059797 | reverse complement strand
CCGCACGGGCAGATCTTCGGTTGACGCGCCCCCCCCCCGCCCCGCCGAGGGGCCGCGGGGCGGGTCCGGTCAGCCGGTCACGCCGTTGAGCAGCGCCAGGTAGCCCAGCCGGTACCCGTTCGCGTTGGGGTGGAAGGACTCCACGAGTCGCAGCAGCGAGAACTGGTTGATCCACGGCGACGAGCCGCACGCGCCGTGGCCCGCGAAGTGGGCGCGGGCGTCGACGTAGCGGAAGCCGGCGGCCGCGGCGCGGGCGGCGATGGTCTCGTGCAGGGCGTCGGCGCCCCGGTTGAGCGCGGCGCGCTTGGTCGCGCTGAGGCAGGAGCCGTTCGGCTCGACCAGGCGCGGGTAGCCCAGCACGACCACGGTCGCGCCCGGCGCCCGGCTCCGGATGGTCGCGTAGGTGGCGTCGAGCTTGGGCGGCAGCGCGGTGCGCGCGTTCTCGATGCCCGCGTTCACGGTGTTGACGCAGGTGGTGTCGCTCGCGGTGACGCAGGTGACCATGGTGTTGGCGAAGCCGACGTCGTTGCCGCCGATGGTGATGGTGACCAGGTCGGTGCCCGCGTCGAGCGAGGCGAACTGGTCGGTCATGCTCGCGGTGGTCGCGCCGCCGCAGGCCGCGTACCGGAACGAGGACACGTCGTGGCTGTCGGCCCACAGCTGGGCGTACCCGCGGGAGCTGCGGAAGCAGGTGCCGCCGACGTAGGGCGGCGCCCCGGTGCCGGAGGAGTACGAGTCGCCGAGGGCGACGTAGTCGACGGGTGCCTCGGCCCGCGCGGCCGGGGCCGTGACCACGGCCGCCAGCACCGCGCACAGGGCCCCGAGAAGACGTTTGCGCACGCCCGCTCCTTCCTCGATGTCGCCCGGGTGAAGGCGTCAGGTCCGGCAGGTTACGTTCGGGTACCGAGGGATCACACCCGGTGCTACTCTCATTACCTACGGGTAACATCGGTCGGTTGCCGGGGTGGCGGCATGACAGGTCCGCGACGCAGCGACGCCCGGCGCAACCGGGCGGCCATCATGGCGGTGGTGGCCGACTCGGTGCGCCACGGCCTGCGGATGCCGTCCGCCACGCGGATCGCGCAGCTCACCGGCCTGGGCCAGGCCACGGTGTACCGGCACTTCCCCGACCGCCGCAGCCTCCTGCTCGCGGTGACCCACGAACAGCTGGGCCTGCTGCGGCAGGCGGCCCGGCGCGACGCCGACGACCCCGCCGCGTTCCACGGGCTGCTGCGGGAGGTGATGGTGCACCAGGTGCTGATGCGGCCGCTGGTCGAGGAGCTGCGCGGGTTCCCGGTGGCCGACCAGCGCGGGTGCGCCCGCCGGCTGCTCGACGCGCTGCGCGTGCCGTTCGCCCGCTCCCGGGCGGCGGGCCACCTCAGGCGCCACGTCGTGCTCGACGACGTGGCGGTGGTCCTCGCCATGCTCCAGGGCGCGGTCGAGGCCACGCCCACCCCGGAGGCGGCCCGGCGGGTGATCCCGGTCCTGCTGGACGGCCTGTTCCGCGCCGGGGCCGGGGACGAGTTCGACGCCGGAGTGGCTCTCGACGCCGAAGCGGGGCTCGGCGCGGGAGCGGGGTTCGACGTCGGAGCGGGGTCCGAGCCGGGCGCCGGCGCGCCGGAGGGCTCAGCCCGGGTGCGGTGACACCCCGTCCGCCGCGATCCGGAACGCCTCGCGCACCGCGTCGAGCAACCCGTCCTCGTCGTCCTCCGGCCGGTCCGCGGGCGGGGTGTGCCAGGCGTGGTGCTCCACCGCGGCCCGCAGCGCGGCGTTGAGCATCGCGGCCCGCACCCTGGCGCGCAGACCGTCGCCGGTGGACTCCGCGAGGGCCGCGGCGAACACCGGTTCGGCGTTGTCGTGGGCCCGGAGCCACACCGCGCGCAGGGCGGGCTCGGTCGGCACCAGCCGGATCAGCGCCAGCATCGCGGGCACGTCCGCCCGCCCGGTGCCGCCGTCCCGGGCCGCCTCGTCGAGCAGGTCGGTGACCTCGTCACCGGCCCGCCACCCCCGCAGCAGGCGCGCCACGGCCTCGATGCCCGCGGTGAACAGCGGCTGGACGCAGTCCTCCTTGGCGGGGAAGTACCGCCACAGCGTGCGCACGGAGATGCCCGCGGCCTCGGCGACGTCCTCGGCGGAGGTCGCGGCGACGCCGCGGGCGGCGAACAGCCGCACGGCCGCGCGGGCGATCTCCAGCCTGGTCTCCGCCTTGCGCCGCTCGGTCAGCGGCGGACGCCCGGTCCGACCGCGAGAACCGCCACCTGGCACCCGGACCTCCCGCGAACTCGCGGCGATCGTACTGCCCGACGTGGTATCAATAAATGGCACGGTGTGCCAAAAACGAGGAGGGCGGAATGGGTGACCCGGGACTGGCCGGTCGCAGCGTGATCGTCACCGGGGCGGGCGCCGGCATCGGGCGGGCGGCCGCGCGGAAGTTCGCCGAGGCGGGCGCGCGGGTGGTGGTCGCGGACCTGGACGCCGGGGCGGCCGAGGCCGTCGTCGCGGAGATCGGGGCGACGGGCGGCGAAGCGGTGGCGGCGACCGGCGACCTGACCGACCAGGAGGTGGTCGACCGCGTCGTGGCCACCGCCGTCGACGCCTTCGGCGGGGTGGACGTGCTGGTCAACAACGCCGGGATCATGGACCGGATGAACGCCGCCGCGGACGTGGCCGACGCCGAGTGGGACCGGGTGCTCCGGGTCAACCTCACCGCGCCGTTCAAGCTCGCCCGCGCGGTCCTGCCGCACATGCTGGCCCGGGGCCGGGGCGCGATCGTCAACACCGCGTCCGAGGCCGCCCTCCGGGGCAGCGCGGCGGGCGCCGCGTACACGGCCGCCAAGCACGGCGTCGTCGGGCTCACCAAGTCGCTCGCGATCACCTACCGGGACGCGGGCATCCGCGCCAACGCCATCGCGCCCGGCGCGACCAGGACGGCCATCGCGCTCGACGTCGACCCCGGCGCGCGCGGCCCCGCCGCCCTCGGCGCCTACGCGGGCAACTTCGGCCGGGTCGCGGAGGCCGAGGAGCAGGCCGCCGTGATCGTGTTCCTGGCCTCGGACGCGGCGAGCAACGTCAACGGCGTCGTCGTGCCCGTGGACAACGGCTGGTCCGCCGTGTGAGCGACCGGTCCGGGCAGGCCGGTCCGGGGCCGGTCGCCGTGAGCCCGTCCGGGATCGGTCACCTGTCGGGCGCGGCCGGGTCCGCCGCGGTGCGGGCGAGTTCGGCGCACAGGACCTCGCGCAGCTCGTCCACCGGGAACCGGTCGGGGAACATCGCGGCCTGCAACGTGAGCCCGTCCACGACGACGTGCAGCCGGCGGGCGTGCCGCTCCAGCCGTTCGTCCAGCTCGTCGCCGATGACCTCCGGGGGCGCCACGCCCCGGCAGAGCGCGACCGCGAGGCGGCACAGGTGGCGTTCGCCCGCCCACGCGGCGCGGCGCAGCTCGTCCATCGCGCCGTCCACGCGTGCCCGCGCCAGGCAGGCCAGCCACACGTCGACCTCCACCCGCCGGTCGGCGTCGAGGGGCAGCAGCTCCTCCAGGACCAGCCGCGCCCGTTCCGGGCCGGGCAGGTCGCCGCCGAGGTGCGCCGCGACGCGCGGGCCCACCGCGCCCGCCACCTCCTCGGCCGCGAAGAGCAGGAGCCCCTGCTGGCTGTCGAAGTAGTGGCGCAGCCCGCCGATCGAGACGCCGGCCTCCTCGGCGACGCGCCGCACCGTGGCGCCCTCGATCCCGTGGCGGCCGATGACCCGCCACACCGCGCGGGCCAGCTCGGCGCGTCGTCGGTCGTGGTCCACGAGCTTCGGCACGCCATTTTTATAGCACAGTTGTGCGGTATAAGTTACCGTACAACTGTGCGAAATAAACTCCTGCTCGTCGCCGGGTTAACGGCCATCGCTGGTTCGGCGCTGTTCCTGCTGGTCACCGGCAACACCGGGATCCGGTACTCCGCCGACCACGCCGACACCCTCCCGATGTGGCTGCGGTGGCTCCCCGCGCTGGTGGGGATCGTGCTGATCCGACTGGTGCCGGCGCCGTCGACCGCACCCGGGCCGGACCCCTCCCGGCGGCTGCGCGCGGAGGCCGTGGTCCTCCTGGTGCTCGCGGCCCTCTTCGCCGTGGCGCTGCGGTCGCTCGGCGGCGGCGAGCCGGCGCACACCGCGCTCAAGTCGGCGGTGCTGCTGGTGGCCCTCCTGGTGTTGCGGCGCAACAGGATCACGGCACGACCGGGTCTCGCGCCCGTGCCGGCGGTGGTCGCCTGGGTGGTCCTGGCCGCGCTCGTCACACCGGCCGACGACTACGCGGACACCGTCGACCCGGTCACGCTGCTCGCCACCGTCGTGGTGGTCTTCCTGGTCAACGCCCTGTTCGAGGAGGTGTTCTACCGGCGCTGGCTCCAGACGCGGTGGGAGGCGATCACGGGCCGTTGGGCCGCCATCGTGCTCACCTCACTGGTGTGGGCCGCGTGGCACGTGGGCATCCAGGGCACCGACCGGCTCGCGGTCGACCTCGCTTCGGCGTTCGTCAACCAGGGCGTGCAGGGCCTGTTCCTGGGCTACCTGTGGAGCCGGTACCGCGCGATGTGGCCGCTGCTGGTCGTCCACGGCGCGATGAACGCCGTCCCGGTGCTGGTCGGGGCGGTCACCTGACCGGGCCGGTCACCGGGCCCGCTCGCGCCCCGGCAGGAGGGCGGCCGCCGCGGCGTCGGTCTCGGACACCGGCACGGCGGCCATGATCAGGCCGGGCATCGCGCCGTAGGCCAGGCCGATGCCCGCGCCGATGACGCTCGACGCCGGCACCAGGTGCCAGATCTCGGTCAGCGGCACTTGTCGCCGCGCCGTGGCGCGCAGGTCCACCAG
>NZ_JBHWIE010000467.1:0-4855 GCF_042732085.1 Actinosynnema sp. NPDC059797 | reverse complement strand
CTCGCCCGCCCCGGGAGAGCCCGGGGCGGGTGTGCCCGTTCCGGGCGCGGGGACCCCGGTCGAGGACGGGTCCGGCACGGCGTTGTCGCGCAGGCGGACCTCCACGGGCGCGGTCGGCGCGGGTTCGCCGGGCAGCGCCCAGGTCACCAGGGCCGCGCCGAGCGGCAGCGCGATCGCGGCGGTCACCAGCGCGATCCGGGGTGCGGTTGACATGGGTCCACCTTCGTCGCGCGGTCGAAAACCCCGATGAGAGCCACGTGAGGAATTCTTCATCCTGCTGCTCCGAACGGTCTAGCCGACGGCGGGGATCCTGGTGCCCACGAGCACCAGCCGCAGCACCCGCTCGGCGGCGTCGGCCAGGAACTCCGCGCCGCGCAGGATCGCCTCGTCCAGGGAGACCGGGCGGGGCAGGATGGCCTGGAAGGCGTCGATGCCGGCGGCGTAGGCGTGGTCGGCGTGGGCGCCGATGGTCCCGGCCAGGGCGATGACGGGCTTGCCGTGCGCCTTGGCGCGGCGGGCGACCTCGCCGGGCACCTTGCCGTACGGGGTCTGGGCGTCGATGGCGCCCTCGGCGGTGACCACGAGGTCCGCGGCGGCCAGCCGCGCGTCGAGGTCGACGTGGTCGAGCAGCACGTCGAAGCGCGGCAGCAGGGGCGCGCCGAGCACGGCGTTCAGCCCCGCGCCGAGACCGCCGGACGCGCCGGAGCCGGGCCGCCGGGCCACGTCCGCGCCCAGGTCGCGGCGCAGCACGTCGGCCCAGTTGTCCAGGGCGGCGGCCAGCTCGTCCACCTGCGCGGGCGAGGCGCCCTTCTGCGGCCCGAACACCCTGGCCACGCCGCGCGGACCGCACAGCACGTTGTGCGGGTTCACCGCCAGCCGCACGTCGACGCCCGCCAGCCGGGGGTCCAGGCCGGCCACGTCCACCGACCGCACCCCGGTGAGCGCGGCCCCGCCCGGCCCGACCTCGCGCCCGTGCCGGTCGAGCACCCTCGCGCCGAGCGCCTGGAGCGCGCCCGCGCCGCCGTCGGACGTGCCCGAGTCGCCGCAGCCCACCAGCACCGAGCCGCACCCGGCGTCGAGCGCGGCCAGCACCAGCTCGCCGACGCCGCGGCTGGTGGTGCGGCCCGGGTCGCGCAGGTCCTGGGGCACCAGCCGCAGTCCCGCGGCGGCGGCCATCTCGACCACGGCGGTGCGCCCGTCGCCCAGCACCGCGAAGTGGGCCCGCACGGGCTGCCCGACCGGGCCGGTCACGACGGCGTCGACGAGCCTGCCGCCGGTCAGCCCGGCGAGCGCGGCGGCGGAGCCCTCGCCACCGTCGACCAGCGGGACGAGGTCGACCTCGGCGGTCGGGACGACGCGGCGGACGCCGGTGGCGATGGCGTCGGCGGCGGCCTCCGCGCCGAGGCTCTCCTTGAAGCCGCTGGGTGCGACGACGATGCGCATGGGTGTGCTCCTAGTGGGTGGTGATGGGCAGCCCCAGGAGGGGCCACGCGTACAGGGCGAAGGCGGTGACGAGGGCCACGTGCAGCGGCGCCAGCACCGAGGACAGGCGCAGCAGGTCGCGCGCCGAATAGGTGGGCAGGCCCTCGACCTCGGCGAACAGCGCGACGGGCTTGGCCGAGGAGGTCAGGGTGTGGCAGAAGCCGGCCGCGGCGGTGGAGGCGAACACGGCCGGCACCGGGTTCACCCCCGCCGCGACCGCGAGCGGGATGACCACGGGCACCAGCACCGAGGAGCGGGCCGAGCGGGACTGCACGGCCAGGTGCGCCGCCGTGGAGACCACGACCACCGCGACCAGCAGCAGCTCGGGTGAGGCGTGCTCCAGCGGCGACAGGCCCGCGCCGGCCAGCCACGCGGCCGCGCCGGTGGACACCAGGGCGTCACCGAGGGCGGCGGTCGCGGCCGTGAACAGCAGCAGGGACCACGGGACGGTCTTGAGGGCCGCGCCCGGCGTGACGCGCTGCTCGCCGTGCGGCGGCATGGTGACCACCAGCGCGCCGAGCAGCCCCACCAGCGCGGGCGGCACGCCGTGCAGCGGCTCGGTGCACCACAGGACGAGCACGGCGGCCGTGGTGGCGGCGGCGTGCTTCTCCGGTCCGGTCCACGGCCCGCTCGGCGGCGCGGGCTCCACCGCGAGGGCGTCGCGGGACCAGTCGAGCCGGCCCCGGCGGTCGGCCCGCGAGGTGAACAGCAGCAGCACCACCTCGGCGGCCAGGTGGCAGGAGACGACGGCGAGCGGCAGGCCCAGCAGCAGCCAGCGCAGGAACCCGACGCCCTCGCCGGTGGCGTCGCGCAGCAACTGGTCGGCGACCAGGTGCGCGCCCGCGCCGATCAGCGTGGACACCGCCGAGAGCAGCACGGCGGTCGGGAACAGCACGGCCATCGCGCGCACCACGCGCGGCCGGTCGCCGAGCGCGCGGGCCAGGGCGCCGAACACCGGCAGGGCCAGGGCGGCGCGCCCCGACGTGGCGGGCACCGCCAGCGACGAGACGACCAGGGCCACCACGACCAGGTGGGCGAGCTGCCGGACCGTGCGGGCCCGGCCGAGCAGCGCCACCGCGAACCGCCCGACCAGCCCGGACCGGGTCAACCCGGCGGCCAGCACGAACGCCGCGATGAGCAGCCACACCAGGTCCGCGCCGAGCGTGGCGAACAGGTCGGCGGGCGCGATCACCCCGGTCACGGCCAGCACGCACACCGCGGCCAGCGCGATCCAGGTGTCGTCGACCGCGGTCAGCACCCACGCGCCGACCGCCGCGGCGAACACCGCCAGCACCACCGCGCCGGGCGCGCCCAACCCGTCGGCGAGCAGGCCGCCGCCCAGCACGGCCGCCGAGACCGCCGCGATCCCCCACGGCCGGCGCGGCGGTCGGCGGCGCGGTCGCGGCAGCGGGACGGTCGCCGGCTCCGGTCGCGTCGTGTAGGTGAAGGCGTCCACGGCGACCAGCGTGCGACGCGGGGCTGAGCGGCCGGTGAACGTCCGATGAGGACGCCTTCATCCGCCGCGGTCTACATGCGACTGAGGATCATGCCGTTCCACCACAGGTCGAGCTTGTCCAGCGTGTCGTCGGTCGCGCCGGGCGCGGTCGACAGGACGGCCGACACGCTGGTGCGCGAGTCGGTCCACCACAGGTGGCCGGTGCCGCCGTCGAGGTAGCAGGTGCTGAAGTCGCCGGCGAGCGGGCCGGACGTGTCGCGCCAGTACGGGGAGTAGTGCACCGGGTGGGTCGTCGGCCGGCAGCCGCCCTGGGTGTCGTCGCGCGGGATGCCCCGGCCGTTGACCAGGGCCAGGAAGTGGGCGTCCTGGGCGGCGCGGGTGGCGAACAGGCGGAACTCCGCGCGGGCGGGCGGGTCGAACCGCCCGTGGGCCTCGTTGGCCTCGGTGCAGACGACCTTCGCGGCGACGCCCTCGGCGTCTGGGGGCGCGGTGGCGCAGGAGCGGTTGTCGCGGTAGACGGCGGGCAGGGCGGCCAGGAGGGTCTGTTCCGCCGGGTTCGGGGTGGGAGGGGCCTCGGTGGTGGTCGGCAGGGTGAGCTTGACCTTGGTCGTGGTGGTCGCCGTGGTGGTG
This sequence comes from Actinosynnema sp. NPDC059797, assembly GCF_042732085.1. Lineage (NCBI taxonomy): Bacteria > Bacillati > Actinomycetota > Actinomycetes > Pseudonocardiales > Pseudonocardiaceae > Actinosynnema > Actinosynnema sp. NPDC059797. Next base: position 1,287 of record NZ_JBHWIE010000467.1, on the reverse strand, counting down.
GTGGTGGTGGTCGTGCTCGTCGAGGCGGGGCCGGGGTCGCCGGCGAGCAGGTCGGACGTGCGGTCGAGCACCAGGTAGGTGACCAGGGCGAGCACGACCACCGCCGCGGCCACCGCGGCCGGCACGGCGCGGCGGTCGCGGGTCCGGGGCGGCGTGGCGGGCGCGGTCGGGCCCCGGGGTGTGACTGGGCGCGCGACCGGGGCCGGTGGTGTGGCGGGCGCCACGACCGGGCGGGACGGCGTGGCGGGGTTCGTGGCCGGGCGCGGCGGTGCGCCAGGGGTCCGGGGCGCGGTCGGGGTCCGGGGCGCGATCGGCGCGGGGTGGGACGCGGTCGGCGCGGGGCGGGGCACGGCGGCGAGCGCGGCGCGGGCGGCGACGGCCAGCGCGCCCGCGCTCTCGTGCCGGGCGGCCGGGTCCTTGGCCATGCCGCGGGCGATCACGTGGTCCAGCGCGGCCGGCACGGCGGGGTTGAGGGCGGCGGCCCTGGGCGGGGCCTCCTTCAGGTGCGCCCAGAGCTGGGCCGCGGTGCCGTCGGCGTCGAAGGGCCGGCGCCCGGTCAGGCAGGCGAACAGCACGCAGGCCAGCGCGTAGGTGTCGGCCCGCGCGTCCACCGGCCCGCCCTCGAACCGCTCGGGCGCCATGTAGTCGAGGGTGCCGATCACGTCGCCCGACGCCGTGATGTGCGTCGCGGACGGCGAGGCGCTGCGCGCGATGCCGAAGTCCACCAGGTACACGAAGTCGCCCGGCGCGACGAGCACGTTGGACGGCTTCACGTCGCGGTGCACGAGCCCGTCGGCGTGCGCGGCGTCGAGCGCGCTCGCCACCTGCTCCACGATCCGCACCGCCCGCTCGGGCTCCAGCGGCCCGCGCGCGATCACGTCGGTCAGGTCGGCGCCCTCGACCAGGCGCATGTCCAGGTAGAGCCGCCCGTCGATCTCGCCGTAGGCGTGGATCGGGATGACGTGCGGCTCCCGCAGCCTCGCCACCACCTGCGCCTCGCGCCGGAAGCGGGCCCGGAACGCGGCGTCGTCGTTGAGGGCGGGCGCGAGCCGCTTGAGCGCCACGACCCGGTCGTGCACCGTGTCGTGCGCGCGGTGCACCTCCCCCATGCCCCCGCGCCCGAGCAGCGGCCCGATCCGGTAAGGGCCGAACACCTCGTCAGCCATGTCCCCCGCGTTCTCCGTGCGCCATCCGCTGCGATCGACGCGGTGCGGGCCGCCGCGGTTCCGGGAGTGGCCGAGGTCGTGCCCACGTGATCAAGCCCACCTACCGGTTCGGTCGGTCGAC
>NZ_JBHWIE010000466.1:0-4872 GCF_042732085.1 Actinosynnema sp. NPDC059797 | reverse complement strand
GTCGCGCCCCCAGGTGGGAGCCGCTGCCCGTGCAGTACGCCGACCACGCGCTGTGGCAGCTCGCGGCGCTCGGCTCGGAGGACGAACCGGGCTCGCCGATGGCCCGCCAGCTGGACCACTGGCGCGCCGTCCTCGCCGACGTGCCCGAGGAGGTGCGGCTACCGCTGGACCGGCCGCGCACGGCCGCCGAGCCCGGCGCGGCGGGCGCCGTCGGGTTCGGGCTGGCGCCGGAGCTGCGGCGCGGCGTCGCGCGGCTCGCCAGGGACCGCGGCGCGACGGTGTTCATGGTCGTGCACGCCGCGCTGGCGGCCCTGCTGACCCGGTTCGGCGCGGGCCACGACATCGTCGTCGGCTCGCCGATCACCGGGCGCACCGACCCGGCGGTGGCCGACCTCGTCGGCCTCTTCCTCAACTCGCTCGTGCTGCGCGTCGACACCTCCGGGGACCCGGCCTTCACCGAACTCCTGGACCGCGTGCGCGCCGCCGACCTCACCGCCTACGACCACCAGGACGTCCCGTTCGAGCGCCTGGTGGCGGCACTGCGCCCGACCCGGTCGCCGGGCAGGCACCCGCTCTTCCAGGTCCGCCTGGTCGTGCAGAACGCCGACCCGGCCGCGGCGCCGGTCGAACTGCCCGGCCTGACCGCCGCCCTGGAACCGCTGCCGCCGGACACCGCGAAGTTCGACCTGCTGTTCCGGCTGTTCGACCGTGCGGACGGCGGGATGGGCGCGGTGCTCGAGCACCGGGCGGACCTGTTCGACCGCGCCACCGCCGAAGCCCTGGCCGACGGGCTGCTGCGGGTGCTCGAGGCCGCGGTCGCCGACCCGGAGCGCCGCCTGGGCGACCTGGACGTGCTCGGTGAGGCGGCCCGGGTGCCGGCGGCGTGGAACGACACCGCGACCGACCTCGGTGACGAGGACGTCGTGGAGATGTTCGAGGCCCGCGCCGCCGAGCACCCCGGGCGACCCGCCGTGCGCGACTCCTCGACGGCGCTGGACTACGGCGCCCTCAACGCCGCGGCCAACCGGCTGGCCCACCACCTCGTCGCGCTCGGCGTGGGTCCCGAGCGCCTGGTGGCGGTGTCGGCCGCGAGGCGCGTCGAGACGGTGATCGCGTTGCTCGCCGTGCTCAAGGCGGGCGGTGCGTACGTGCCCGTCGACCCGGAGCTGCCCGCCGAGCGCGTGAGCGCCCTGCTCGACGACACCCGGCCCCTGGTCGTCCTGGGCGGCCCGGAGCTGCCCGGGGCGACCTGGCCGGACACCGCGGCCGAGAGCGGTGCGGACCCGCGGGTCCCGGCGCACCCCCGGCGCGCCGCCTACGTCATCCACACCTCGGGTTCCACCGGCCGCCCCAAGGGGGTCGTGGTCGAGCACCGCTCCCTGGGCGCCTACCTGCGGCGCGCCCGCGCCGCCTACCCGGACGCGGCGGGCACGGCGCTGGTGTCCTCCCGACTGTCGTTCGACCTGACCGTCACAGGCCTGTACACCCCGCTGGTCTCCGGTGGTTCGGTGGTGCTGGCGGACCTGGACGAGGACACGGCCGCGGCCCTGCCCCGCCCGGACTTCGCCAAGCTCACCCCGAGCCACCTCGCGCTCCTCGACAGCCTGCCCGACGACGCGTCGCCGCGCGGCACCCTCGTGCTCGGCGGGGAGGCCCTGCACGGCGCCGCGCTGGCCCGGTGGCGCGAGCGCAACCCGCACACGCGCGTGGTCAACGCCTACGGGCCGACCGAGACCACGGTCAACTGCACCGATTTCACCCTGGCCCCCGGGACGCCCCTGGCCGACGGACCGGTGCCCATCGGCAAGCCGTTCCCGAACGCGCGCGCCCACGTGCTCGACGACCGGTTGCGCCCGGTCCCGGTGGGCGTCGTGGGCGAACTCCACGTCGCGGGCGACCTGGTCACCAGGGGCTACCTGGACCGGCCCGAGCTGACCGCGCAGCGCTTCGTGGCCGACCCGTTCGGCCCGCCGGGTTCCCGCCTGTACCGCACCGGCGACCTCGTCCGGTGGCGCCGCGACGGCCTGCTGGAGCACCACGGCCGCGCCGACGACCAGGTCAAGCTGCGCGGCTTCCGGATCGAGCCCGGAGAGGTCGAGGCCGCCCTGCTGGCGTGCGCCGGCGTGGACCGCGCGGCGGTCGTGGTGGCGGGCGACGGCCCGGACCGGCGGCTCGTCGCGTTCGTCGTGCCGTCCCCGGGCGCGGCCCCGGACCCCGCGCAGTTGCGGTCCCGGCTGGGCGAGGCGCTGCCCGAGCACATGGTCCCGGCCGCCATCGGCCTCCTCGACGCGCTGCCCACCACGCCGCACGGCAAGCTCGACCGCCGCGCGTTGGCGGACACCGAGATCTCCTCCGGGGCGAACCCGACCCGGGAGGCCGCGGAGACGCCGTGGACGCGGATCGTCCGAGAGCTGTTCGCCGACGTGCTCGGCCTGCCCGAGGTCGGCCCCGACGACGACTTCTTCGCCCTCGGCGGGCACTCGCTGCTGGCGATCCGGCTCGCCGCCCGCGTCCGCGCGGCACTGGGCACCCCGGTTCCGGTGCGGGCGATGTTCGAGGCGCCGACCCCGGCCGCGCTCGTGTCCCGCCTCGTCGGCGAGGAGCACGACCCCGCCCCGGTCCCCGCGGTCACCCGGCCCGCGCGGCTGCCCCTGTCGTCGGCCCAGCGCCGGCTGTGGTTCCTCAACCGCTTCGACGACGGCGGCGCGGGCTACGCGCTGCCGGTGGCGCTGCGGCTCACCGGCAGGCTGGACCGCGCGGCCCTGGAAGCCGCGCTGGGCGACCTCGTCGAGCGGCACGAGGTGCTGCGCACCGTGTTCCCCGAGGACGCGGACGGCCCGCACCAGGTCGTGCTCCCCGCGACCCGACCGGACCTCGTGGCGGAACCGGTGGCGGAGGACGACCTCGGCCCCCGGCTGGACCGGGCCGTGCGCGAGGGGTTCGACCTGCGCCGAGAACCACCGCTGCGGCCGGTGCTGCTGCGGCTCCGCCAGGACGAGCACGTCCTGCTGCTGCTCCTGCACCACGTCGCCGCCGACGGCGGGTCCCTGCGCCCGCTCGGGAACGACCTCGCCACCGCCTACGCGGCACGCCTCGCCGGTCGTGCCCCCGAGTGGGAGCCGCAGACCTTCCAGTACGCCGATTACGCGCTGTGGCAGCAGCGGGAGCTGGGTGACGAGGACGACCCGGGGAGCCTCGCCGCGCGCCAACTCGCGTTCTGGCGCGAGCACTTGGCCGACCTGCCCGACGAGTTGGCGCTGCCCGTCGACCGCCCCCGGTCGGCCACGCCGTCCCACCGGGGCGGCACGGTCGAACTGACCGTGCCCGCCGCCCTGCACGCCGACCTGGTCGACCTGGCCAGGTCCGAGGGGACGACCGTGTTCATGGTGTTGCAGGCGGCGCTGGCCGTGCTGCTCACCCGGCTCGGCGCGGGCGCGGACATCCCCATCGGCACGCCCGTCACCGCCCGCTCCCACTCCGCCGTCGAGGACCTGGTGGGCGTGCTGATCAACACGCTCGTGCTGCGCACCGACACCTCGGGCAACCCCCGCTTCACCGAGGTCCTGCGCCGCGTGCGCACCGCCAACCTGGCCGCCTACGCCCACCGCGACGTGCCGTTCGAGCGGCTGGTGGAGGTGCTCGCGCCCCAACGCTCCGTCGCCAGGCACCCGCTGTTCCAGGTGATGCTGTCCGTCCACGGGCACGAGCCCGACTCCGCCGCCCCCGCCCTGCCCGGCCTCACCGCCACACCCGTGGACGCGGACCCGGGCACCGCGAAGTTCGACCTGATGGTGGCGCTGGCGGAGCACCGCGACGATGACCGGCGGCCCGCGGGCCTGCACGGCGTGGTCGAGTTCGCCCGCGATCTGTTCGACGACGACACGGCGCGGGCGCTGGCCGGGTGGTTCGTGCGCGTGCTGGAGCAGGTCGCCGCGGACCCGGGCGGTCGCGTGGGCCGGTTCGACCTGGTGGACGAGGCCGAGGTGCGGCGCGTCGTGGGGGAGTGGAACGCGTCCTCGTCGTCCGGTGCGCCGGGCGACGCGTGGGACCTGGTCGCCGCGCAGGACCCCGGTGCGGTCGCCGTCGCCTGCGGCGGGGACGAGCTGACGTACGGCGAGCTGACCCGCCGCGCCGAGCTGCTGGCGCGCGGCCTCCGCGACCGCGGGGTGTCGGCCGGGTCCGTGGTGCCGGTGGTGCTGCCCCGCTCGGTCGATCTCGTGGTGGCGTTGCTGGCCGTGTGGCGGGCGGGCGCCGCGTACCTGCCCGTCGACCCCCGGCTGCCCGAGGAGCGGGTCCGGGTGCTGCTCGACGACGCCGACCGGTCGGCGGCCGTCACCGAGCGCACGTTCGCCGAGTGGTCGGCCACCGGCCGGTCGTCGGTCTCGGGCACGGACCCGATCCCGCCCGCGTCGCCGCACGACGCGGCGTACCTGATCCACACCTCGGGGTCGACCGGCAGGCCCAAGGGCGTGCTGGTGACCAGGGGCAACGTGGCCGCCCTGCTCGCGGACATGCGCGAGCGGACCGGCCTGTCCCGCGCCGATCGCTGGCTGGCGGTGACGACGATCGGGTTCGACATCTCCGTGCTGGAGCTGTTCGGGCCGCTGACCTCCGGAGGGCGCGTGGTGCTGGCCGGCGCCGAGGACGTCCGGGACCCCCGGGCGCTGACCGCGTTGATCGCCGCGTCGGGGACCACCGTCATGCAGGCGACCCCGGCCCTGTGGCGGACCGTCCTCGACCACGGCCCGGACGTCCTGGCCGGGGTCCGGGTCCTCGTCGGCGGCGAGGCCCTGCCCGCCGACCTCGCGGCGGGGCTGGCCTCGGCCGCCTCCTCCGTCCTCAACGTCTACGGGCCGACGGAGACCACGGTGT
>NZ_JBHWIE010000465.1:0-4885 GCF_042732085.1 Actinosynnema sp. NPDC059797 | reverse complement strand
GCGGACCGGTCCGGCACGCGCAAGGAGATGCTGCTCGCGGGCATGGCGTTCGTGCTGCTCCAGGGCGCTACGTCGGTCGGCGTGGCGGCGATGCCGCTGTTCATCACCGAGGACCTCGGCGGCACGCTCGCCGACTCGGGCGTGGTGCTGGGCCTGTGCGCGGCGCTGGAGATCCCGCTCATGCTGGCCTTCGGCGCGCTGGCGGTCCGGCGCGGCCAGCGGGTGCTGGTGCTGTCGGGCGGCGTGGTGGCGCTGGCCTACTACGCGGTCCTGCTGCTGGCCCAGGAGACCTGGCAGGTGATGGCCGCGCAGGCGCTGCACGCCGTGGTGATCTCCGCGGTGATGGGGCTGGGCATCTCCTACTTCCAGGACCTCGCCCCGGACCGCCCCGGTTACGCCACCACGCTCTACACCAACACCTACAAGATCAGCTCCATGCTGTCCGGGCCGCTCCTGGGCGCGGCGCAGCACTTCGGCTACCGCTCCGCCTACGGCATGGGCCTGGTCATGTCGGTGCTGGGCCTGGTGCTGCTGCTCGCCGCCCGGCGCCGGTGAACGGTGTGCTACGAAAGGCGGCTCTTCGGTAACCGAGGGTGAACCGACCGTTCGGTTTGCGCTGATCGAGCGGTTCTCCGCGAAAATCGGGTCACTTCGCCACGAGCGTTGCTAAACCTTGCTCGGGGGAGGTCGCCATGCCGAGAGGTTTCTACACCGACGCCAAGGGACGCGTGCGCCCGGTGGCGGGTCGGGGCGGCCGGGCCAAGCCGGTGCTGCTGGCGGGGCTGGTCGCGCTCAGCGCGATGGGGTACGGGGGAGCGGTCGGGCTGAGCGAGGGCGGTGGCGCGGGCGGCGCGGGCCTCGGCCTGACCGCGCGCAAGGCCGCGAGCGAGGACCGGGCGCGGGAGGGCGACGCCGAGGGCGCCTGGCAGGAGATGGGGCTGCGCGGGCTCGAGCGGACGGACGAGCAGCCGGCCGAGTGCGCCGCCGCCTCGTTCGGCGAGGTGCGGGACTTCCTGCGGGACACCGGATGCGTGTCGATGGACCGGGTGCTGTTCGCGGTGGGCGACGGCACGGGCAACACCGCGGTCGTCGCGGTGGCCTGGGTGGAGTTCGCCTCGCGCGGTGACGCCCGCCGGTTCCAGGACCTCGTCGACGAGCCGGGCTCCGGTGACGTCGAGCCGCTGGGCGCGGGCGCGCTCGGGCTGGCGGAGGTCGCGTTCTCCGGGGAGAACTACGGCTCCGAGCGGTACCGGGGCACGGTGACCGTGGCGGCGGCGGAACTCGCCTCCGGGTACCTCACGCCGGAGGTGCTGGACGCGTTGGCGGAGGTGGCGGCGCTGCTGCCCCGGTAGCGGGTGGCTCGGTAGCGGGTGGCTCGGCGGGCGCGGGTTCGGCGGGTGCGGGTCGCTCCGGCGTGGTGAACTCCGGTTCGGCGAAGTGCGCCCGCCGGGCTGCGCGGCGCAGCGTGCGCAGCAGCACCGGCCCCGTCAGCAGCACCAGCACGGTGGTGGTGATCGCGCGGCCGACGTCCCAGCCCAGCGACGTCGCCAGGCTGAACCCGACCAGCCGGACCAGGTTGTCCAGGAGCGGCCCACCCGGCTGGTAGGACAGCGACGTGCTCGCCGCGCCCAGCGCGAACGGCCAGAACGACAGGTTGAGCAGCAGCCCGTACACCAGGGACGCCACCGCGCTGTACGCGGTCAGCAGCACCAGTTCAGCCCGGCCGCGCAACGGCGGCAGCAGCCCCGCGCCCAGCGCGACCCACGCCGCGCCCAGCATCTGGTACGGCAGCCACGGCCCGGCGCCCCCGGTGAGCAGGGCCGAGGCGAACAGCATGGTGTTGCCGAGCACGAACCCGAAACCGGGGCCGAACACCCGCCCGCCCAGCACCAGCAGGAAGAACACCGTCTCGATGCCGGCCGTGCCCGCCCCGAGCGGCCGCAGGGCCGCGCCGAGGGCGGACAGCACGCCCAGGGCGGCGACGGCCTTGGCGTCCAGGCCGCCCTCGCCCAGCTCCGCCAGCACGACGGCCAGCACCAGCGGCAGCAGCAGCGCGAACAGCCATGGACCGGAGGCGCTCCGCGCGAGGGCCGCGTCCGCGGAGACCAGCAGCGGCCAGCCGAACGCGGCCGCGCTGATCAGCGCCGCGACCACGAGGGCGAGCGCGGCGCGGGGGCGGACGCGGACGGGAGCGCCGGTCACCGGGCCGCCAGGGCGTCGCGCACGTCCGACACCGTCAGCCACGGCTGGGGCGCCAGCACCTTCGCCACCTGGGGCGAGAACACCGGCGAGGCCGTCACGACCTCCGCGGTCGGCCCGTCGGCCACCACCTCGCCGTCGGCGAGCACCACCACGCGGGTCGCGTACTCGGCGACGAACTCCACGTCGTGGGTCGCGAGCACCACCGCGTGCCCCCGCTCGGCCAGGTCGCGCAGCGTCGCGGCCAGCCGGGTCTTGGCCGGGTAGTCCAGCCCGCGCGTCGGCTCGTCCAGCAGCACCACCCGCGGCGACGGCGTGAGCGACACCGCCAGTGCCAGCGCCAGGCGCTGACCCTCGGACAGGTCGCGCGGGTGCCGGTCGTCCGGGATGCCCGGCGCGAGCCGGTCCAGCAGCTCCCGGCACGTGCCCGCGGGCCGGTCCGACTCCCGGTCGGCCTGGGCGCACTCGGCGCCGACCGCGTGCAGGTACAGCAGGTCGGCGGGCTGCTGCGGCACCAGCCCGACCACGGCCCGGCGCGGCCCCGGCTCGAGCGACGCCGGGTCGGTCCCGGCCACCCCGACCGCGCCGCCGGACCGCTTGCCGGTGCCCTGCGCCGCCCACAGCAGGCTCGACTTGCCCGAGCCGTTGCGACCCATCAGGGCCACCCGCTCGCCGGCGCCGACCGCCAGCGACACCCCGCGCACGGCGTCCGCGGCGGAGTACCGGACGCGCAGGTCGGTCACGCGCAGCAGCTCGCCCCCCGGTGCCACGGGCGCCGCCGGCGGCGCGGCGAGCCGTTCGCGCAGCGGTCCGGCCAGGCGCCGGGCGTCCCGGATGGACACCGGCACCGGCTGCCACCCGGCGAGCTGCCCCAGGCGCACCACCGGCGGCGCGACCGGCGCGTCGGCCAGCACGGGACCGGGCGGCCCGGCCACGGGCGCGCGCCCGCCGCCGGGCAGCCACACCACGCGGTCGGCGTACTGGGCCACCCGCTCCAGCCGGTGCTCGGCGATCAGCACGGTCATGCCCAGGTCGTGGACCAGCCGGTGCAGCGCGGCCAGCACGTCCTCCGCCGCGCCGGGGTCCAGCGCGGAGGTCGGCTCGTCCAGCACCAGCACGCGGGGGTGCGCGGTGAGCGCCGCGCCGACCGCCACGCGCTGCTGCTGCCCGCCGGACAGGGTCGCGAGCGGCCGGTGCCGCAGCTCGGCCAGCCCCATCAGGTCGAGCGTCTCCTCGACCCGCTTGCGCATCACCGCGTCCGGCAGCGCCAGCGACTCCATCGAGTAGGCCAGCTCCTCCTCGACCGAGTCGGTCACGAACCCGGCCTGCGGGTCCTGCGCCACCAGCCCCACCACGTCGGCCAGCTCGCGCGGCGGGTGGGTGCGGGTGTCGCGGCCGTCGACCAGCACCCGACCGGCGAGCGTGCCGCCGGTGAAGTGCGGCACCAGCCCGTTGACCGCGCGCAGCAGCGTCGACTTGCCCGAGCCGGTGCGCCCGACCACCAGGCACAGCTCGCCCTCCGGCACCTCCAGGTCCACGCCGGACAGCGCGGGCGCGGCGGCGTCGCGGTAGGTGACGGAGACGTCCTCGAACCGGATCATGCCTTCTTCCCGTGAACGTTCTTCTGGCGGACGACCACCACGGGCGCGAGCGCGCACAGCAGGCCGAGCGCGGGCACCAGCGGCAGTTCTGGCGCCACCAGCGGCACGGTGCCCGGCGTCAGCGCCGCACCGCCCAGCCCGGCCGGCGCGAGGTACGTCGCCAGGGCCGCCACCAGCCCCGACGCCACCACCAGCAGCTCGCGCGGACCCCAGGTGTCCGGCCGGTACCGGCTGCGCCGCACCCGCCGCGACCCGGTCCACAGCCCGGCGACGGCCAGTGCCGCGCCGACCGCCAGCACCGGCGCGCCCGCCGCCGGCGGCGCGCTGCCGTCGAGCAGCCCGTACGCGCCCACGCACAACCCGCACAGCCCGCCCAGCACCAGCACGCCGGTCAGCGCGCGCGCCGACGCCGACACCCCGGCCCGGCGGCCGTACCCGCGCGAGTCCATCGCCGCGGCCAGCACCAGCGACCGCTCGAACGCGTCCTCCAGCACGGGCACCATCAGCACCCGCACCGCCTTCACGCCGCGCACCACGTCACCGCGTAGCACCCGGGCCCTGCGCACCGAACGCGCGCTCGCCACCAGTTGCGGCGCCACGGTCAGCGCCACCACGACCGCCACGCTCACCTCGTACAGCGCGCCCGGCAGCGACCGCAGCAGCCGCTTGGCGTTGGCCAGCGCGTTCGCCGCGCCCACGCAGCACAGCAGGGTGGCCAGCTGGAGCCCGTGGCACAGCGCGGACACCAGCCCCTCGGCGCTGACCGGGCCGCCCAGCCGGATGCCGCGCGCCCACTCCGGCAGCGGCACCGAGGGCAGCGCGACCAGCACCGTGGGCCCGGCGGCCCCGCCGAGCAGCACGTGGAACACCACCCGGATCGCGATCACCGCGAGCCCGAACTTGAGGAACACGCCGTAGGCGCCCGCCCACGGCACGTCCTGGCGGCACGACACGGCCACGTACCCGGTCACCGCGACGACGAGCGCCAGCAGGACCGGGTTGGTGGTCCGCGTGGCGACGGCGGCCAGGCACAGCGCCCACAGCCACCACGCGCCGGGGTGCGGCGTCACCCGGCCGCCCCGGCG
>NZ_JBHWIE010000464.1:0-4892 GCF_042732085.1 Actinosynnema sp. NPDC059797 | reverse complement strand
AGACAGGATCAACGAGCGGATGTCGGCGGACCGACGCGCCGAACCGGTACCCGAAACCCCGGCGCCCGCGCCCGCCCCGACACCCGCGCCCGCCGCGCCGCCCGCCTCCGCCGCGTCGCCCGCCCCCGCCGCGCTGTCCGCCTCCGTCCCGCCGCCCGCGCCGACACCCGCCTCCGCGCCGCCGCCCGCGTTCACCTCGCCGCCCGCGCCCGCGGCGATGATCCGGGAACTCCTGCCCGCGCCGGCACCCACCCCCTCCGCGCCCTCCTCGCCCGCCACCGGCCACGAAGCCGTGGTGCGGGAGCAGCTGAACCTGATGGACCGGTTCACCCGGATCATGTCCGAACAGCTCGCCCTGCTCTCGGGCGCACCCGCCACCCCAGCACCTGCCACCCCCGCTCCGACCGCCACCCCCGCCCCTGCACCGACCCCCGCCATCGCGCCGACCCACGCCCTCGCTCCGACCCCCACCACCGCGCCGGCCCCCACCACCGCGCCCGCACAGCCCCGAACCCCGGCACCCCAACCCGCCGAGGGCACCCAGCTCGGCCCGCGCCCGACGATCGCCAAGGGCTCCGGCCTGGCCGGCGGACGGCTGGACCCGGCCCAGCGGAAGCACCTCGACGACCTCGTCGCCCGCTACACCGCGCGCACCAGGACCTCCAAGGACATCGCCCAGCGCTTCCGGCGACCGCTGGCCGACAGCCGGGCGGTGGTCGGGTTCCGGGGCGTCACCAAGGAACTCCTGTACCCGCTGGCCGCCCGCCGGGCCAAGGGCGCCTACCTCGAAGACGTCGACGGCAACACCTACGTCGACATCACCATGGGCTTCGGCGTGCTGATGTTCGGCCACGACCCCGACTTCGTCACCGACGCCGTGGCCGCCTACCAGGCCGACGGCATGAGGCTCGGCCCGCGCGGCCCGGAGGTCGGCGAGGCCGCCCAGCTCCTCGCCGAGCTGACCGGCCTGGACCGGGTGGCGTTCTCCACCTCCGGCACCGAGGCCAACTCGGCGGCGTTCCGGCTGGCCAGGGCGTACACGGGGCGGACGAAGATCGTCACCTTCGACGGCTCCTACCACGGCCACTTCGACCCGGTGCTGGGCCGGACCGTGCCCGACGGCGACGCGCTGCGGACGGTGCCGGTGTCGGCCGGGGTGCCCGCGTCGGCGGTGGCCGAGTCGGTCGTGCTGCCCTACGGCGACGAGGCGAGCCTCGACGTGATCCGCAGGCGCGCCGGTGAGATCGCCGCCGTCGTGCTGGAGGCCGTGCCCAGCCGGTACCCGCAGCGGCAGCCGGTGGAGTTCGTGCGCGCCCTGCGGCGGCTGTGCGACGAGACGGGCATCGTGCTGCTGTTCGACGAGATGCTGACCGGCTTCCGCCCGCACCCCCGGGGCGCGCAGGGGGTCTTCGGGGTCAAGGCGGACCTGGCGACGTACGGCAAGCTGATCGGCGGCGGCTACCCGATCGGCGCCATCGCGGGCCGCGCCGACATCATGGACTGGGTCGACGGCGGCTTCTGGCGCTACGGCGACGACAGCGTCCCCGAGGGGGAGACGACCTTCTTCGGCGGCACCTACATCCAGCACCCGTTGGCGATGGTCGCGGCCAAGGCGGTCCTGACCCACCTGCGCGACCGGGGACCCGGGCTGCAGGAGGCGGTCAACGCCCGCACCGAGCGGCTGGCGAGCACCCTCGACGAATTCTTCGCCGCCGAGGGGTTCCCGCTGTCGGTGCACCGGTTCGGCTCGCTGTTCCGGTTCGCCCACCGGGGCAACCTGGAGCTGCTGTTCCACCACCTGGTGCTGGAGGGCGTGCACGTCTGGGAGTGGCGCAACTTCTTCCTCTCCACCGCGCACACCGACGCCGACGTGGACTTCGTCGTCGACGCGGTCCGCAACTCCCTGCACGACCTGCGCCGGGGCGGTTTCCTGCCGGGCCGCCCCGCGCCGGCGCCCGCACCGCGCCGCGCGCTGCCCCGGATCTCCCGGACCGCCGCCCGGACCGCGCCGGTCGAGGCGGTGTCCACTGAGGTCGGGAGGACGACCCCGGACTTCAGCCTGTACTTCTTCGGCGACTACCCGCGCGACCGCGACGGCGACAAGTACGGCGCGATCCTGTCCGCCGCCCGGTTCGCCGACCGCAGCGGCCTGCACGCGGTGTGGTTGCCGGAGCGGCACTTCGACTCCTTCGGCGGCGTGTTCCCCAACCCCTCGGTGCTCGCCGCCGCGATCGCCGCGCAGACCAGCCGGGTGCGGCTGCACTCGGGCAGCGTGGTGCTGCCGCTGCACGACCCGATCCGGGTCGCCGAGGAGTGGTCCGTCGTGGACAACCTCTCCGGCGGGCGGGTGTCGATCGGGGTGGCGAGCGGGTGGCACGCGCGGGACTTCGTGCTGGCGCCCGGCGTCTACGGCAGGCACCGGGAGGCCATGTACGAGGGCGTGGAGGTGATCCGCGCGCTGTGGCGCGGCGACGCGGTGACCAGGACCGCGGGGAACGGCGACGAGGTGGAGGTCAGGCTCCACCCGACCCCGGTGCAGCCGGAGCCGGACTTCTACACCGCGATCGTCGGCAACCCCGAGAGCTACGAGCGGGCCGCGCGCGGCGGGTTCGGCGTCATCACCAACCTGATGGCGCAGGGCGTGGAGCAGTTGGCGGACAACATCGCCCGGTACCGGCGCACCCGGGCCGAGGTCGGGCTCGACCCGGCCGCGGGGCGGGTCGTGCTGCTGCTGCACACCTACCTCGGCGACGACACCGAGCGGGTCCGCGCCGAGGCCTTCGGGCCGTTCTGCGACTACCTGCGCTCGTCGCTGTCGCTGTTCGGCCAGGTGACCAACAGCCTCGGCTTCTCCATCGACCTGGAGCACACCGACCCCGAGGACCTGGAGTACCTGCTGTCCCGCGCCTACGAGCGCTACTGCGCCGACCGGGCGCTGATCGGCACGCCGGACGACGCCGCGCCGATCGTGGGCAGGCTGGCCGGGCTGGGCGTGGACGAGGTGGCGTGCTTCGTCGACTTCGGCCTGCCGCCCGCGCGGATCACCGCCGGGCTGCCCTGGATCGACGCGTTGCGCGGGAGGTTCGCCGAGGCGCCGGCAGGGATGCCGGCCGGGGCGCCGGCCGCCGACGTGCGCGCCGCGAGCCCGACCGAGCAGCAGATCTGGTACGTCGAGCAGGCCCTCCCCGGACGGCCCACCCACAACGAGACGGTCGTCGTGGCGCTGGAGGGCGAGCTGGACACCGAGGCGCTGCGCACGGCGCTGACGGCGGTCACCGCCCGGCACGACGGCCTGCGGTCGACCTTCCACGACCTCGGCGGCGAGCTGAAGCGGGTCGTCGCCGCGCCGGCCGGGTCCGCGCTGCCGGTGCGCGAGGACCCGGGGGCCCCGGTGGAGGAGGCGGCGCGGCGGGTGGTCGAGCGGGAGGCCGCGACGCCGTTCGACGTGGCGCGCGGACCGCTGTTCGAGCCGTACCTGGTGCGCCTCGACGCCGACCGGCACCTGCTGGTGCTGCGGATGCACCACCTGGTGATCGACACCGTGTCGGCGGCGGTGCTGACCGAGGAGGTCGCCGAGGTCTACCGGGCCGCCGCCACCGGCGCCGACATCGCCCTGCCCGCCGTGGACCCGCTGCCCGCGCCGAGGCCGCCGTCCCCGGAGGCGCTGGCCTACTGGACCGACCTGCTGGCCGGCGCGCCGCGCGAACTCGACCTGCCGACCGACCACCCCCGCCCGCGGGAGCCGTCCGGCCGGGGCGGGTCGGTCGGGTCGGAGCTGGACGCCGGGGCGACCGCGGCGCTGCGGGCGGTGGCGCGCCGGTGCCGGGTGACGCCGTTCATGGCGCTGCTCGCCGGGTGGGCCGTCGCGCTGCGGGTGCTCGGCGGGCGGACCGACCTGGTGGTGGGCACCCCGTTCGCGCACCGGCCGGAGGGCGCGGAGCGGGCGGTCGGGTTCTTCGTGCACACGCTGCCGCTGCGGATCGCGGTGGACGACGACGCGTCGTTCGCCGAGCTGCTGAAGGTGGTGCGGGGACAGGTGCTCGGCGCCCAGGAGCACCGGGAGGCGCCCTTCCCGGAGATCGTGCGGGCGCTGGGCGGCAACCCGGACCCGTTGCGCAACCCGCTGTTCGACACCGTGGTGGAGTACGACAACGAGGCCGCCTTCGAACTGGACCTGCCCGGCGTGCGGTCGACCCTGGTGGACGTGGCGGTCGACCGGGCGCCGGTGGACCTGGTGCTGTTCCTGACCAACCTCGGTGACACCGTGCGCTGCCGGCTGAACCACGCCCTGGACCTGTTCGGCGAACCCACCGCCCGCCGCGTCCTGGACACCTACCTGGGGGTGCTCGCGGCGGCGGTGGCCGACCCGGAGCGGCCGCAGCGCGAGCTGGACGTGCTCACCCCCGGCGACGCCGCCCTGCTCGACACCTGGGCCGACGGCGGCCCCCCGCCGCACGGCCCGGCCCTGCTGCACGACGGCGTGCCCGCCCGCCTCGGCGAGACCGCGGCGGTGGTGGAGGACGGGCGGGAGACCACCGGCGCGGAGCTGCGCGACCGGGCCGCCGCAGTGGCCGGCGCCATCGCCGGGCTGGGCGTGCCTGCCGGTGCGCCCGTGGCGGTGCTGCTGCCGAGGGGCGCGGACGCGGTGGCGGCCGCGTTGGGCGCGCTCCTGGCCGGGGTGCCGTACGTGCCGCTGGACCCGGAGCAGCCCCCGGCCCGGCTGGGGCACATGGTCCGCAAGGCCGGGGTCGCGGCGGTGGTCACCGCCACCGGCGTCGAGGCGCCCGGCGGGCTGCCCGCGATCCCGGTCGACCGGCCGTCCCCGCCGCCCGCCGTCGCCGGCCACCCGCTGACGCCGGACGACGTGGCCTACGTGCTGTTCACCTCCGGGT
>NZ_JBHWIE010000463.1:0-4893 GCF_042732085.1 Actinosynnema sp. NPDC059797 | reverse complement strand
CTCCGAAGGTCACCGAGGCCCTGGGTTGGTCGTTGGGCAAGTTGTCCAAGCTGGAGAAGGGGACTCGAGGCACCAGCGCGGTCGACATCGCCGCCCTGCTGGGCTTCTACGGGGCCGACAAGGCGGCTCGCGACCACGTCCTGAGCATCGCCGCCGAGCCCGACATTGGCAGCTTCCTGCGTCCACACCACCAGCGGCCCGACAGCCTGGTGGCGCTGTCGGTGCACGAGGAGATCGCGGAGACAATCACCGCCTACGACCCGGTCACCATTCCTGATCTGGCCCAGACCGAGGACTACACCCTGGCCCTGACCGGAGACCCCGACCTGGTCACCGCCCGTAGGAACCGCCAACGGCTCCTGCAACGCCAGTCCGGCCCGCGAGTGGTGTTCTACGTCCACGAGATGGCGTTGCGCCTGACCGTCGACGACCCGACGGTCAGGCGTGATCAACTGCTGCACCTGCTGCTGATGTGCGAATGGCCCCACACCACCCTGCGCGTCATCCCACTGGCCGCCGGGCTCCACGCTCACCTGCGGCACCCCTGCACCCTGCTGACCTTCGAAGCCCCGACCAAGCCCCTGGCCTATACCGAGACCGACGTCGCCACCGCCTTCTACGACGACCCCGAAGCGGTAGCGGCCTACCGGCGGAAGATGCGCCATCTCGACACCGTGGCCCTGGACGCGGAGCAGACCCGGCGGAAGCTGTCCTGGTGGACCGGCCTCTACGACCGCAAAGCCGCCTGACCCCGCCACCAGGAGACGGCCATGCCCCACACCATCCGGCTGCGCACCGAACCCTTCACCAAAGCCATGAGGCTCGCCGGCTTCCACTCCGACTACGCCCTCGCCCGAGCCATGGACCTCAACCGCTCCACCGTCACCCGCGTCCTCACCGGCCAACTCCACCCCGGCCCCGCCTTCACCGACCTGTTCGACACCACCCACACCAACCCGAAACCCCGACAACCATGATCAGCGTCCTCCCCCTCCACCTGGACGAAGACGCCCTGCGCCTGCTGCGGGAATGCGCTGTCACAGCGTCCGCGCTCCCGCCGACCTCACTCGCCGTCGCCCGGGCTTTCCGCCGACCGGTCCCGGCTCGCCGAACACCAGGCGCTGCTGAGCCGGGCGTGCCGCGTGTCCGGTGACCACCGCACTGCGGACAGGCACCTCAACCGAGCCCTGGCCACCGCTCTCCGCACCGGCGAGAGCACCGTCCGACACGTGCGCGAACTCGCCGACGGCACGCGAGGATTCCCGCCACCCGTCCCCTGAACGGCCGCAGTCGAACTCGCGATTCCCGCGATGGCGCCCGCACCCCGGCGGTACCGTCCGATCATGTCCGATGAAGGGCTGGTCGACGTGAACCCGGTGGGGCGCGGGTCGAACCTGTTCTGGCGGTTGCTCAGCCTGGCCTTCGTGCTCACCGGTCCGGTGATCGCGGCGTTCGGCTACCGCGAGGCCGGTGACGAGTCGCTGCAGTTCTACGTGGGCATCGGTTTGTCGTTGCTGCTGGTGCCGGTGGGGATCGGTGCTTGGCGCGCCGTCACCCGGGCGCGGAAGCGGCTGCTGCGGCTCGACGCCGTGGGGCTGCCCGCGGTCGGCGAGGTCCTCACGGCCAGGAACGACGGCGGCGAGATCACGAAGGTGATCCTCACCGTGCGGATCAGCGGGCCGGACGTTCCCCCGTTCAGGGCGACCCTCACCACCGATCCCGGGCCGAACACCAAGCCGGGTGGCAGGCTGACCGTCCTGGTCGACCCGGACGACGGGACGTTCCTCGTCCGCGACTTCGAGGACGCGAACTTCATCTCCGAACTGTCCGACGACGGCTGACCGCGGCCCCCTGGGTTCCTGCCGCGTCGCGTTGTCCGGCACAGTGCTCCCATGAGCGCGCTCACCTTCGACCACGGCGACACGCTGATCATCGTGGACGACCGGGTACTGGAAGTGTTCCGGCGGGGTGTCGAGGGTTCCCACCGGATCCCGCTCGCGTGGCTCGGTGCGTGGCTCGACACCGGCAAGCCCGGACGGACGCGGATCGTGATCGGTGCGCGGACCACCGCGGGAGGGCCGGTCTACTCCGAACAGCCGCAGCAGCTCTCCGCGGTCTGGCGCCTGCCGGTGGAGGACGAGGGAGCGTTGGCGCGGTACCGGGCGTTCTTCGCCGAGGTCGCCGCCCTCGCGGGCCGTCCCCCGTCGTAAGCGCGCCGGGCGCGCGCCCGAGGTCAGAGCACCGCCACCGCGCCGCGGCCCCCGTCCACGCGGACGCGGTCGCCCGTCCGGATCCGAACCGTGGCGTCACCGCAGCCCACCACGGCCGGGATGCCCAGTTCGCGGGCGACGATGGCGGCGTGCGACAGGGGCGCGCCCACGTCGGTCACCACGGCCGCGGCGCGCGGGAACAGCGGGGTCCAGCCGATGTTGGTCACCGTGGTCACCAGGACCTCCCCCGGCGCCAGGGCGTCGCCGTCGGCCACGTCGAGGATCACCCGCGCCACGCCCTCGACCACGCCGGCCGCGCCGGGGAAGCCCGAGATCCCACCGGTCGGGGCGGCGACGACGACCGGCGCGAACACGTCGAGGCGGCGGTTCGGGTCGGCCGCCCACGCCTCCGGGTCGAACGGGCCCCGGATCAGGGTCGGGTAGGGCGGCAGCGCGCGGTAGCGCTCGTAGGCGGCGCGGCGCGCGGGCACCCGCGCGAGCGGGGCGGTGTCGCCGTCCAGGACGCGCAGGGTCTCCCCGATCGACAGGAAGAACACGTCGTCGCCGTGGCCGGTGACCTCGCCCGCCCGCACCAGGAACGCCCGCAGCATGGCGAACGCCCGCGCGAACTCCGACCGGGCCCGTTCCCGCTCGCGGGCCAGTTCGGCCAGGCGGTCGACCTGTTGGCGCAGCCGGGCGGCCTTGCGCGGGTTGGCCGCGTGCAGCCTGGCCCACGCGGCGTCGCGCGCCTCCGCCTGCCTGGCCAGCAGCTCCTCCGGGTCGACGTCCGGGCCGGCGAGCTGCCGGTCGAGCCACGTCGGGTCCTCGGACGGGCGCGGGGCGGAGACCTCGAACTCGTCGGCGAACCGGTGGCCGTGCTCCCGCGCGTAGTCCTCGCGGGTGATCTCGCCGCGCCGCAGCCGCGCCAGGCCGAGCACCGGGCCGAGGCTGGCCAGCTCGCTCCCAGTACCGTGCGCGCCGGTCAGCAGCGTCGTGGCGTCGTCCTCCCCGACCAGCGCGACCAGCTTCCGGCGGACCTTCGTGCCGGACCTGGGGCCGTTGCGGGCTCCCGTGTCGTAGACCTTCGCGTGCACGTGCAGCAGTTCGTCCACATCGGAGTCCCACAGGGCGCGCAGCTCGGCGGGCGTGCCGGCGGCGCGGAAGGCGGCGGTCAGGCGTTCGGCGGTGGCGGGCGCGGCGGCGAGCAGGTCGTCGACGCGCGCCCGGAACTCGCGGCCCTGCCTGGCGAAGACCAGTCCGGCGCGGATCGCGGCGCGCAGCACCGCCAGGCGCGGCAGGGGCAGCGGCGGGACCTCGACCTCGGGCGGGATGCGGCCGAAGACCTGCTCGGACACGCGGCGCGCCACCCGGCCCAGGCCCAGCGCCGAGGCGACGCCCAGGGCGGCGCTGAGGTTGAGGTAGAACCGGCCGCCGATGTTGCCCGAGGTGGGGTGCCCGCCGATCGGCGGCTGCGCGAGGGCCTGGGCGAACGACCAGGTGGCGGGCGTCATCACGCTGGGCACGGCCTCGCGCAGGTTCGCGCACGTCCACAGGTGGTCGCCGCGCAGGCTGTCGTTCCACACCTCCGGCAGGGCGGTGATCGGGCGGGCCTGGAGCACCGCGACCCGGCCGTCGCACAGGGCCCACTCGACGTCGACCGGGACGCCGTGGAGGTCCTGGACCCGCGCGCCGAGGGCGGCCAGCTCGCGCACCCGGGACTCGGGCAGCAGGTCGCCGCCGAGCCGCACCTCGCCGTCGACCACCACGTGCTGCTCGGGCGTGACGGAGCCGCCGACCAGCGCCTCGCCCAGGCCGGGCGCGGCGTTGACGACCGTCTCGGCGCGCGAGCCGGTCACCGGGTTGGCGGTGAACAGCACGCCGGAGACCTCGGCGGGCACCATCCGCTGGACCACCACGGCCAGGGCCGCGTCGGTGACGCCGTTGCGGGCCCGGTACTCGATGGCCCGCGCGGTCCACAGCGACGCCCAGCAGCGCCTGACCGCGTCCAGCACGTCCTCGCCGGCCACGTCGAGGAACGTGTCGTGCTGCCCGGCGAACGACAGGTCGGGCAGGTCCTCGGCCGTCGCGGAGGAGCGCACGGCCAGCGGTCCGGGCGGCAGGGCGGCGCGGACGGCGTCCGCCACGTCCGCCGGAACTTCGTGCCCGGCGAACGCGGCGGCGATCGCGCCGGCCGGGTCCTCGTGCCGCAGCAGGCCCGGGAGGTCCAGGTCCGCGGTGAACCGGCGGTAGGCGTGGGTGGTCAGGTGGAAGCCGGCGGGCACGGGCAGCCCCGCCGCGGCGTGCCGCGCCAGCGAGGCGCCCTTGCCGCCGACGGTGTCCAGGTCCGCGGCGGGGTCGGCGAGCGGCAGGACCAGGGGGGCGGTTCCCATCGGCCGATCGTGGCACACACCGCCTTTTCCCGCGTGCGTTTCCCACCAGGGGCGGAAAGGGTTTCCGAGATCGCCTGGTCCGGCGCGGACTGCTGTAGCGATTCCTCGCCGGGATCACCCGTTCACCGCCGAATTCGGGAGGTCCTGGCCACCGCGCGGAACACGTGGGCGAACGAACCGGGATCGCCGTCGACCCGAACCGCTGCCCGAACAGCAGACCGCCAGCTCCAGGACCGTCGCCGCCGCGGCCGACCAGGCCGCAGCGGCGAACCCGGACGAGGTGAACGCCAGGC
>NZ_JBHWIE010000462.1:0-4914 GCF_042732085.1 Actinosynnema sp. NPDC059797 | reverse complement strand
CACGCCGGGGTTCTGCCAGTCCGACACCGGCGTCACCGTCGTGGTCGACTTCCAGCAGCTCGGCGGCACCACGCTGGTGCGCTGCAACCCCCGGGGCACGCCCGGCACCGGCCTGGACGCGCTCAAGGGCGCGGGTTTCCAGGTCGCCGGGGTGCAGCGCTGGGGCGAGGCGTTCATCTGCCGCGTCGAGAACCGGCCCTCCGCCGTCGAGGCGATCCCCATCCAGGGCGACGACGACTACCGGGAGGCGTGCATCGACACCCCGCCGGCGGCCGGGTACTGGTCCTACTGGCACGCGGGCAACAACTGCGCGTGGGAGTACAGCCAGTGGGGCGTGAAGAACCGCAACTTCGTCCCCGGCGGCTTCGAGGGCTGGTCGTTCTCGCTCAACGCCACCGCCGAGACCAACCCGACCCCGCGCGTCGCGGCGGTGCGCCCCGGCACCGAGGGGCAGGCGTGCGTCGCCCCCGACGAGGGGAAACCCTCTTCCAACGACCTCGGCGAGAAGCGGGACGACGTCCGGCCGGACCCCGCCGGGCAGCAGCGCCCGCCGCAACAGCAGCCCACGACCGCTCCGGACGAGCCGGGCGGGGTCGAGTCCGGCACGGCCGCGCTGCCGCCGCCCAAGCCACGCGCGAGCGCGTCGCCGAGGTCGCCCGCGCCCGACCCGAAGCACAACGTCGCCTTCGACGGCGGCCAGGACGCCCCTGACGTCAACGAGGTCGTCAAGCGGCAATCCGGGTCCAGCGACCTCGCGCCGTGGGCGGCAGCGGGCGTGATCGTGCTGTTGGCGGCCATGACCCTGCTGGTGGCGCGGCGGCGTCGGCGGGCGCGGGACGCCTAGGTGCTCACCACGTACTTCCTGCCGCGCGACCTGCACCCCGCAGCGTGGTGGGTGTGGGCGCTCGGGCTGGCGGTGGCGGCGGCGCGCACCACCAACCCCTGGCTGCTGCTGGCGATCATCGCGGTGGCCTGCCACGTCGTGGTCGCCCGCCGCGGCGAGGCCCCGTGGGCGCTGGCCTTCCGCCTCTACCTCTACCTCGGCGCGGTCATCGTGGGCATCCGCGTGTTCTTCCGCATCGTCTTCGGCGGCGCGGAGGGCTCCACGATCATCCTGCGGCTGCCGGAGATCCCGTTGCCCGCGTGGGCGGCGGGGATCCGCCTGTTCGGCGACGTCTCGGCCGAGTCGGTGCTCGGCGGGCTCTACGACGGGCTGCGGTTGGCGACGATGGTGATCTGCCTGGGCGCGGCCAACGCCCTGGCCAACCCCAAGCGGCTGCTCAAGGCCATGCCGCCCGCCCTCTACGAGATGGGCACCGCCGTGGTGGTCGCCCTGTCGGTGTTCCCGCAGTTGGCCGAGAGCGTGCTGCGGGTGCGGCGGGCGCGCAGGCTGCGCGGCGGGGTGAGCCGCAAGCGGTTCAAAGCGCTGCACGTCATCGTGATCCCGGTGCTGGAGGACGCGCTGGACCGCTCGCTGAGGTTGGCCTCGTCGATGGACTCCCGCGGCTACGGCCGCGCCGCCCTGGTGGACGCCCGGCAGCGGGTGGCCACCGGCACGCTGATGATCCTCGGGCTGATCGGGGTGTGCGTCGGCGTCTACGCGACCCTCGACGGCACCACCCCGCGCTTCCTGGCCGCGCCGATGCTCGTCTCCGGCACCGCGGTCGGCCTGGTCGGCTTCCACCTCGCGGGCCGGCGCGTCCAGCGCACCCGCTACCGCCCCGACCGGTGGCACGCGCCCGAGGTGGTCGTCGCGGCCGGCGGGGTGGCGGTGGCGGTGGTCCTGTTCGCCACCTCCGGCGTGGACCCCACCAACCTCAACCCGTCGCTGACCGCGTTGTCGTGGCCGCTGCTGTCGTGGCCGCCGCTGCTCGGCGTGCTGGCCGGTGTGCTGCCCGCGTTCCTGTCCCCGCCGCCCGCACCGCCGCACCCCGAGGCCGCCGACCAGGAGGTGACCGCGTGATCGAGTGGAGGCAGGTCGCCTTCTGGTACCACGGCCAACCCGAACCCGTGCTGGCCGGCGTCGACCTGACCGTCGGGGAGGGCGAGTTGGTGCTGGTCGCCGGTCGCACCGGCTCGGGCAAGTCCACCCTGCTGGGCACCGTCAACGGCCTGGTGCCGCACTTCACCGGCGGCCACCTGGACGGGGTGGTGACGGTGGACGGGGTGATGACCCGCTCCCGACCGCCACGCGAGTTCGCGCACCTGGTCGGCGTGGTCGGCCAGGACCCCCTGGCGGGCTTCGTCACCGACACCGTCGAGGAGGAACTGGCCTACGGCATGGAGCAACTGGGCGTGTCCCCGCAGGTGATGCGCCGCCGCGTGGAGGAGACCCTGGACCTGCTGGGCATCGCCGAGCTGCGCCGCCGCGCCCTGCGCAGCCTGTCCGGCGGCCAGCAGCAGCGCGTGGCCATCGGCTCGGTGCTCACCACCCACCCCAAGGTCCTGGTCCTGGACGAACCCACCTCCGCGCTCGACCCCACCGCCGCCGAGGACGTGCTCGCCACCCTGGCCCGGCTCGTGCAGGACCTGGGCACCACCGTGCTGATGGCCGAACACCGCATGGAACGCGTCGTGCCCTTCGCCGACCGCATGATCTACGTGTCCGGCGACGGCGGGGTGGTCGACGGCACCCCCGCCGAGGTCCTGCGTGACACCCCCATCGCGCCCCCGATCGTGGAACTGGGCCGGCTGGCCGGGTGGGACCCGCTGCCGCTGTCGGTGCGCGACGCCCGCCGCCGCGCCGGCACCCTGCGCGCCGACCTCACCCCGTCCTCGCCGCGACCGGCCCCGGCCGGCGAGACGCTGCTCACCGGCTCCGGCGTGGTCGTGCGCCACGGACCCACCGTCGCGGTGCGCGGGGTGTCGCTGGACCTCCACGCGGGCGTGGTGTCGGCGCTCATGGGCCGCAACGGCTCGGGCAAGTCCTCGCTGCTGTGGGCGCTGCAAGGGTCCGGGCCGCGCCAGGGCGGCACCGTGCGCGTCAACGGCACCGACCCCAAGGCGCAGTCCAGCGCGCAGGCGCGCAAGCTGGTCGGCCTGGTGCCGCAGACCGCGAGCGACCTGCTCTACCTGGAGACCGTCGCCGACGAGTGCGCCGCCGCCGACCTCGAATCCGGGGCCCCGCCCGGCACCTCCCGAACCCTGCTCGACCGGCTGGCGCCCGACGTCGATCCCGACCGCCACCCGCGCGACCTGTCCGAGGGGCAGCGGTTGGCGCTGGTGCTGGCCGTGCAGCTCTCGGCCGCCCCGCGCGTGATGCTGCTCGACGAGCCCACCCGCGGTCTGGACTACGCCGCCAAGGACGCCCTCGCGCGCATGATCGGCACCCTGACCGCGGAGGGCCGCTCGGTGGTCGTGGCGACCCACGACGTGGAGTTCGTCGCCCGGGTCGCCGACCGGGTGGTGGTCATGGCCGAGGGCGAGGTCGTCTCCGACGGACCCACCGCCGAGGTGCTGGGCGGTTCCCCCGCCTTCGCCCCGCAGGTGGCCAAGGTGCTGGGGCCGGACTGGCTCACCGTGGACGACGTGCGCGCCGCCTTGGCGGGGGTGGCGCGGTGATCCGCGACTGGGCCGGCGCCGGCCGGGTCGTGCGCGTCGGCCCCCGGTCCGCCACCGTGCTCGCGCTGGCGTCGCTGGCCGGGCTGATGATGTTCCTCTGGCCCCTGCTGGTCCGCGTCGAACCGCAGCCCACGCAGCACGGACCCGACGCGCCGTTCATCTTCCTGGCCATCCTGCCCGTGCTCATCGCCATCGTGCTCGCGGAGCTGTCCGAAGGCGGCATGGACGCCAAGGCCCTCGCCCTGCTCGGCGTGCTGTCCGCGGTCAACGCCGCCCTGCGCCCCCTGGGCGCGGGCGTGGCCGGCATCGAAACGGTGTTCTTCCTGCTCGTGCTCGCCGGACGGGTCTTCGGCGCCGGCTTCGGCTTCGTCCTCGGCTGCACCTCGCTGTTCGCCTCGGCGCTGCTCACCGCCGGGGTCGGGCCGTGGCTGCCGTTCCAGATGCTCTGTTCCGCCTGGATCGGCATGGGCGCGGGCCTGCTGCCCCGCCGCGTCACCGGCAAGGCCGAGATCGCGATGCTCGTGGTCTACGGGATCGTGGTGGCCTACGTGTTCGGGTTCTTGATGAACCTGTGGTTCTGGCCGTTCATCACCGGCGCCGAGGTCGACTACTACGACGGCCACATCTCCTACGTGCCGGGCGCGCCGGTGCTGGAGAACCTCCACCGGTTCGCGATCTTCACCCTGCTCACCTCCACCGCCGGGTGGGACACCGGCCGCGCGATCACCAACACGATCGCGATCCTCGTGCTGGGACCGGCGGTGCTGGCCACCCTGCGCCGGGCCTCCCGCAAGGGCTCGCACGGGCTGCTGCCCACCTTCGGCGGCCTGGAGGAGGCCGACGTGCCCCGTCGCGCCGGCCGGTAACCCGCGCGTCGGGCCGACGCGGATCGTGTCGCTGCTCGAGTGTGCCGGCACTCGGACGATGGCGCGTTCCGGTTCCCGGCAGCGGTCGCCTGTTCCCACCGCCCCTGGCCGGCAGTAGCCGCGCAGGCGGAGGCCGGATGCCTTCGCCGTCACGTGGTCCGCGGTGAGAACCTCCTGGTGCTGGTGGCGGCCACGGCATGGACGCTCGGCCCGATCCACGACCAGCCCGCGCCACCGGTCCACGACACCGGTCACCGCGCCGAGCGGTCACCCTCCCGCGGGCGCGATCAGTCCGGGCTCACCCGGCGGAGCCCGCGGTGTTCCCGGCACGTCGACGTGCCAGGCCGACGAGCCCGTCGAGGACGAGGAACGCCAGGAGGCTCAAGCCCAGCAACGGAATGGCCCAGCCGACCGCGATCAGCACGAGCGGGGCGGGGATCACGAACCACAGCGGGAGCTCCTGCCACGCACCGCGCCTGGGTGGGGC
>NZ_JBHWIE010000461.1:0-4924 GCF_042732085.1 Actinosynnema sp. NPDC059797 | reverse complement strand
TCCCACGGCGAGAGGAAGACGAGCCTGCGCTGTGGCAGACCGCGGACCAGGGCGCACTCGTCGGCACCCCGCCCGTCGAGCCTGCCGTAGGCGATCGGGCCGAAGAAGCTCGTGGTCTCGTTCTTCGCGCAGAAGCGCTGCACGTAGGTGTACACCTGGCGGTGCACCCGGCGCCGCGCCGACGTGATCGCCCCCGGCTCCGCCGCTTCGACGTAGCGGCGCCACATGTTGGCCCACATGTCGGGGTTGGACACGAACACCGCTTCCTGCACGCGCTCCTCCGACGCGATGCGGTGCAGCCGCCGTTCGAGTCGCGCGTAGGTGTTCGGCAGGGCCTCGCGGTAGCGGGCGACGGCCTGGTTCCACCGACCGGTCGGCGCGGTGCCGTCCGGCGGCATCGCCCGCACCCGCCTGACGGCAGTGGCGACGGGACCCGATCCGCCCGCCGCGTCCGCCAGCTCCCGGGCGGCGTCGACGACCTCGTCCGCGGCCAG
This sequence comes from Actinosynnema sp. NPDC059797, assembly GCF_042732085.1. Taxonomy (NCBI): domain Bacteria; kingdom Bacillati; phylum Actinomycetota; class Actinomycetes; order Pseudonocardiales; family Pseudonocardiaceae; genus Actinosynnema; species Actinosynnema sp. NPDC059797. Next base: position 4,430 of record NZ_JBHWIE010000461.1, on the reverse strand, counting down.
GTCGAGCTCCGGGTCGGCACCCAGCTCCTCCACCCAGTCGAACGGCATGCCGGGATGGCGCAGCACGAACTCCCCGTCCAGCTCCCACCTGGTCACCGGATCACCCCCATCGGTTCGGACGGCCCGTCGAGCACGCCGGCGGACGACAGCACCGCGACGACCCGGTCCCGCACCCCGGTGGACGGCAGGACCTCGGCGATCGGGACGCCCGGGGCGAGCGGGGCGAGCCGGGCCCCGATCCGGCTGTCGATGGCGAAGGTGCGCAGCCGGAGCAGGTCGACGACCAGGTGGCCGGTCTCCACCGCGACCACCCGCACCCCGCGCGACAGGCACGGCTGCGCGGGCGGCTCGTCGGCCGGGGCGAGGTAGGCGCCCGCCAACCGCGCCGGGAACAGCCGGCCGCGCGCCGACAGGGCGTCGGTGACCGCGCCGAGGACGTGCTCCGGGGGCACGCCCACGACCGGCGCGGACCGCGCGAGGTCGAGTCCCGGCGCGGTCGGCGGCACGGCGACATCGGCGCCGGCCCACCGGGTGGGTGGGTTCCGCGTGGTCGACGGCAGGTGGAACGGCCGTGCACCGGCGATCCGCCAGGGCAGGTCCTGACCGGCGAGCCAGGTCGCGGTGCCGATCAGCTGTTCCTCGGTGACGCCCGGCGCGCCGAGCCAGAACTCGACGACCACCCGCGCTCCCCCGGCGTGCAGGGCGGCGACGGCCGATCGGAACGCGTCCGGCGACAGCGCCGTGCCGTCGGCGAGCAGGACCCGGTCCCGATCGGCCAGTGCGACGGCGACCACGCCGACGGCGCAGCCCGGCGGGGTGCGGGTCGGGCTGCCCGACAGCTCCGGGCCGCTGACCGGACCGGCCCACGTCACGCCGTCGACGCGGCGCTGCCAGGTGGTCCGGGTGCCGGCGACGTACTCGACGGCGCCGGTCGGCACGAGGCTGCTGCCGGGTGGGAGGAGGTCCGCGACCACCGGCCAGTGCCGCTCGGCGAACGCGCCGTCGACGGCGAGCGGCGCACCGGTCAGCAGGCCCAGCCGGACCAGTGCGGGCAGCTGCTGGTCGTGACCGAGGTGGACGACCGCGTCCGGGTCGGTGACGTGGGCCGCCGCCGCGGCCAGCTCGGGCTCGAACGGACCGGCGGCACGGGCGGCGGCGAGCACGTCGGCGGAGCTCTCGGTGCTCCCCGTGACGAGGTCGAGGTCGTCGAGCCGCAGCCGGACCTGCCAGGAGGCCGCCGCGCCGGCGAGGGTCAGGACCACGTTCTGCGCGATCCACCGGTCCGTCGCCGCGGGCGTGCCGGAGAGGACCTCGTCGGTCGCCCTGGCCAGCGCGATCCTGCCGACCGCGTCCGGACCGTCGTGCTCGCGGAGGAGCCCGAGCAGCGCGGCGCGGGCCTCTCCCCCGGTGAGGCGGTCGACGGCCTGCCGGTGCAGCGCGACGGCGCGCCGGCCCGGCGCCTCGATCGAGAGGGTCGGATCGGCGTGCGGCAGCACGACCAGCGACGTCATCGCGCCACCTCGGACCCGGGCCGACGGGTGAACAGGCAGCGCAGCTCCGCGGTGTGCGCTCCCCGCGGGCCGGCCAGCCACAGCTCGTCGGCCGCCGGGAGCATCTCGCTGACGACGGTGGTCGACCGCTGGTCCACCCTGGTCGCTGCCCGCGCCACCGCCCGCAGCAGAGCAGGGCCGGCCAGGTCGGCGTACATCGGCTTGCGCACCCCCGGCAGGTGGGCGAACACCGCGGCCGGTAGTCCGTGACGCCTGCGCAGCCGGGTGGCGGCGAGCAGCACGCGGAGATCGTCGGCGGCGCCGATCGAGGCGACCTCGGCGGTGTCCACCTCCCAGCGGCGGCGCTGCACCACCGCCGCTCCCCAGGTCAGCCGAGGGGTGTGCGGGCCGGTGCGCAGCCGGGGCGCGCGCAGCCGCAGCGGGCCGAAGGCGGTCTGCACCAGCGTGTCCAGCTCGCCGTTGTGCAACGCCACCTCGCCGCCGAGCGAGTCGCACCACAGCCGGGCGTCGACCCCGTCCGAGCGGACGGTCACGTCGTCGAGGTCGACCGCCCACGACCCCGCGCGGCCCGAGGTGCCGGAGACCTCGACCACCGGGCCGGGCAGCTCGAGGGGTGGGATCCCGGTTCGCCGCCCGCCGAGCACGGTGAGCGCCGGGACCGGGCCGAAGGCGTCGGCGATGGCGCAGTCGCGCTCCATCCGCACCCGTGCCGCGTCGGGGTGGAACTGGAGTGCCCAATCGGTCAGCAGGACGCTGTCGTGCACGTCGCCGAGCACGACGCGGTAGGCCCCGGCGGTCCAGGCGGCGACGTCCGGTGCGGCGACCATGACGTCGACCGTGGTCGCCACCGCCTCACCACCGGCCGCTCCGCCGGTCAGCAGCGCCGCCGGCCCGGGGTGCGCGGCGAGGTCCACCTCCGTGGCGTCGCCGGCGGCCGCCACGGCCTCTGCGACGAGGGCGTCCAGTTCGGTGTCGGCGGGCTGGACGAGCGCGTGCGCCGCGACGACCACCTTCCACAGCGGGACCGTCCGCGCGCCGAGCGCGCGGGCCAGCCGCCGGCGGGCCGCGGTGCGGCGTCGGTGCGCGACGACGGCGAGGAAGTCCAGCGCGGGTGCGCAGCGGGCGAGCAGCTCGGTGGCGTGCTCGCCACCCACCTCCAAGTCCACGGACCCGGCGCACTCCTCGCGCAGGGGCGTCCGGTCGGTGTAGAACTGCCCGTCGACGGCGTCGCCGGGCTTGGCGTCCGGGGCGATCCGGTGCACGGCGTCGAGGAACCGGGTGTGCCGATCGGCCTTGGCCATCGCGTCGTCGTCGCAGAAGCGGTCCCGCAGTCGGGCGAGCTCCGCGACCTTCCCGGCCGGCACGGCCCCACCCGGGACACCTGCCGCCGCGGTGACCAGGTGGCCGAGCGGGTCGGGCGCGGTCACCGGTGGGTCGACCGGGTGGGTGACGAGGCCGAGCCGGCACAGCGCAGCGGCGGCCGCGATCACCTCGGCCGGCTCCGCGTCGAGCCGGCGGGCGAGCACGGCCAGCGTGCTGCGGCCGTCCACCGCGGCGAGCAGCCTGGCGGGGAGTTCGTCGGCCGCCCCGCTCCAGCGCGACAGGCCGCGGTTGCGCGGGCGCAGCACGAGCCACGGCGCCACCACCGGGTCGAAGGCCACCGCGTCGGCGAGGGCGGAGACCACCCAGGCGGCGGCGTGCGCGCGACGGGCCCGCAGCACGTGGGGGCCGTCCCACGCGACCCGGACGCCGGAGGGCGCCGCGGGGTCGACGACGCCGTAGCTGATCGGTCCGAAGAAGCTGAGCGTCTCGTTCTTCGTGCTGACCCGCTGCGCGAACGACGCGAGCTGGTTGACCACCTGCGCCCGGTCGGGGTTCCGCAGCACGTCGGCGAAGATCCTCGGGTTCGACACGGCCAGCGCCTCCCGAAGGCGCGGGTCGTCCGCCAGCGCACGCACGGGTGACGGCCGTTCCCGCCCGGCCGCGCCGATCCGCTGGGCTCCTCGGCGAGCCCGCCGGTGCGCGCTGACGGCGGCGACCCACGACGGGTCGTCCACGCGTGCCCGGTCGAGCCGGAAGGAGCCGCGGTCCAGGCCCTCGCGCAGCGCGTCGAGTTCGCGCGCGTCGAGCCCGTCCCGACGACCGAGCGCCAGCACGGCGTCCTCCGCGTCGACGACTTCCTCGACCGCCTGCGCGAGTCGCGGTTCGCGCAGGCCGTGCACCAGGGCGATGGGGAATCCCGTCGACCGGACGACCGTGTGTCGGTGCAGGGACCACATCTACCCGGGCTCCTTCCGCGTCATCGCGATCCGGAACTCCGAGGTGAACGCACCGGCTCGGCGACGCAGCCACAGCTGGTCCGGACCCGGCAGCATCTCCTCCACGACGACGGTCCCCTCCGGTCGCCGCGCGAGCAGCGAGCAGGCCGTCGGCGAGGTCAGGTCCAGGTAGACGGGCTTCGGCTCGCCCGGCAGGCGCACGAAGACGTGGCGGGGAATGCCGGTACGGCCCCGCAACCGGCACACCTCGGCGACCGCGCGGTCCTGGTCGACGGCGGGCGCCGGGTCCGCGGTCAGCCACCAACGGCGCCGCGCCACCACGAGGTCGCCTACCTGGACGCGTGGCCGGTGGTCCGCGATGCGGACCGGCAGGGCCTCCACGTGGGGTGGGGCGAACGCACGCAGGTGCGGGTGGTCGTCCTCGCCGGTGTAGAGGACGAGCGGGCCGGTGGGGCCGTGCAGCGAGGGGCCGTCCGGTCCCGGTCGCACGACGAGGTCGGCGACGGGCACCCGGCGGGCCCGGTCGACCGACGCGGTGCCGCCGACCTCGACGAAGCGGCCGGGGAAGGCGTCGGAGACCATGCCCTTGTGTTGGCGCCGGCGCAGGACCGTGGCGATGGCGGCCGGCCCTCCCCAGGGT
>NZ_JBHWIE010000460.1:0-4945 GCF_042732085.1 Actinosynnema sp. NPDC059797 | reverse complement strand
CGCGTGCACCGGACCGGGGACCGGGTGCGGCGGCGACCGGACGGGCGGCTGGAGTTCGTCGGTCGGCGGGAGGACCTGGTCGAGCTGCGCGGGCACCGCGTCGAGCTGGGCGAGGTGGCCGCCGGGCTGGAGGCGCTGCCCGGCGTGCGCGCCTCGGCCGCCGCCGTGGTCACCGGGCCGGCGGGGGCGCCCAGGCTGGTCGGCTACGTGGTGGGCGACCGGGACGGGCGCCTGCTCGACCGGTTGCGGGAACGGGTCCCCGGCTACCTGGTGCCCGGCGAGCTGGTGTGGCTGGACCGGTTGCCGCGCACCGCCACCGGCAAGGTGGACCGCGCCGCGCTGCCGCACGTCGGGCGCGGCGGCCTGCCGGGTCCGCGCCGGCGGAGCGGCGCCGGCCCGGTGGACGAGGTCGAGCGGGTGGTGGCGGAGACCTGGCGGGAGGTCCTGGGCGTCCGGGTCCGCCGGACCGACGACTTCTTCGCCCTGGGCGGGGACTCCGTGCTGGCGGTCCGCGCGGTGGTCCGGCTGCGGGCGGCGCTGGACCGGGCGGGGCTGGGCCGGCCGGTGCTGCTGCCCGCGCTGCTCGCGAACCCCACGGTGGCGCGGCTCGCCGCCCACCTCCGGCGGGTGCCGGTGGGCGGACCGCCGGCGGCCCGGCCCACGGCCGAGGCCCGGCTCTCCCCCGCGCAGCAACGGCTGTGGTCCCTCCAGCGCGCGGACCCGCTCGACCCGTCGTGCCTGATCAGCCTGCTGGTGCGGCTGGACGGGCCGGTGCACGTCGACCGGCTGACCGCCGCGCTGCGGGGCGTGGTCGCCGAGCACGAGGCGCTGCGGACGTCGTTCGCGCTCGTCGGCGACCGGCCCGTGCAGCGGGTCGCCGCCGAGGCGCCGCTGCCGCTGCGGCGGACCGACCTGGACGAGTCGGCCGACCCGGACGCCGAGCCTGCGCGGCTGGCGCTCGCCGACGCGGCCGAGCCGGTGGAGCCGGGGTCGCCGCCGCTGCTGCGCTGCCGCCTGGTCGCGCGCGCCGGCCGGGTGGTGGCGCTGGTGGTGACCGCGCACCGCCTCGTGTTCGACGAGCGGTCCGCGGACCTGTTCGTCCGGGACCTCGCCCGGCGCTACGACCGGCCCGACGACCACCGGTCCCACCCCGGCCCGGCCGTGTTCGCCGAACGGCAGCTCGACCGGCTGGCCGGTCCCGGCGGGCGCGAGGCCGTGGCGGCGGTCGCGGACTCCGTGCGCGGCGCGTCGGACCTGCTCGCCCTGCCCACCGACCTGCCCCGGGGACCGCGGGCGGCCCGCGCCGGCCGACACCTGGCGATCGACCTGGACCCGGCCGTCGCCGAGGCGGTGCGGGCCACCGCCCCCGCGCACCGCGCCACCCCGTACATGGTCGGGCTGGCCGCGTTCGCCGTGCTCCTGCGCCGCTGGTGCGGCCAACCCGACCTGCTCGTCGGCACGACCTTCGCCGGGCGGACCGACCCGGAGTCCGACGGGACCATCGGCTGCTTCGCCACCCTGCTGCCCGTGCGGCTGCGCCCCGACCCGGCCCGGCCGTTCACCGAGCTGCTGGCGCAGGCCCGGCGGTCCGCGCTGCTGGTCGCCGCGCACCAGGACGTGCCACCGGCCCGGTCGCCGGGCGAGGCCCGGGGCGGCCCGCTCGTGCGGGTGTCCTTCGGCTACCGGGACGCGCCGCAGCGGGTCCACCGGGGCGGCGGCGTGGTGTTCCGCGCGCGCGAGGTGGAGCGGGACGAGGTCCGGCTCGACCTCGCGCTCTGCCTGGTGGAGGGACCGCACGGGTTGACCGCGCGGTGGGCCTACCGCGCCGACCTGTTCCACGAGCGGACCGTCCGCCGCCTGCACGAGCGGTACGCGGCACTGCTGGCGGACGCGACGGCGCGGCCGCGCACGGCGGTGCGCGACCTGGCCGACGCCTGAACTCGCGGTCCTCCGGCGAGGAGGAGCCGCCGGCAAGCGTGCCGGGTCACGGCCGTACTAGACCCGGTAGGCCGCCACGTACCGCGCGGGATCGCGGTCGAACTCGCCCTCCCAGCGGCGCAGCACCCCGTGGGCGAACGTGTCGCCGGTTTCCAGGACCTCCTCCACCGGCTGGAGGAAGTCCAGCACCGCCGGGCGCTCCAGCCCGGCGTCGACCCTGGCCCGCAACCCCGCCCCGGCGATCCGGACCAACTCGACGGCCAGCTCGCGCACCCGGTCGTCGCCCAGCCGGGCGTCCAGGCCCTTCACGGGCAGCTCCCGCTCGGCGGCCCGGTGCTCGTCCTCCCGGTAGCCGCCGAGCAGCTCGGTCGCCTCGGCGCACGACCCGGGGTGGTAGGTCAGCCCGGTCCACAGCGCGGGCAGCGCGGGGATGTGCGGGTACGGGGGGCCGTCCGCGGCACGCAGCTCCAGCGTGTGCCGGACCCGCACGTCGGTCCACACCTGGGACAGGTGCGAGACCCAGTCCTCCGGCGTGGGCCTGGTGCCGTCGTCGAAGCCGTCCTCCAGCAGGGCGGCGAACGGGCGGGACGGCGCGCGCTCGTACCCGCCGCCGGGCGCCTTCCGGTAGATCATCGGCAGGTCGAGCGCCCACTCCACGAAGTCGTCGACGCGCAGGTCCGGGCGCAGCGCGACCGGCAGCACGCCGCAGCGGCGCGGGTCGGTCCGCAGCCAGCCGTGCGACCGGTGCGACAGCAGGCCCGCGTGCTCGCCGCCCGCCAGCGGCGAGTTGACGAACAGGGCGGCCACCACGGGGGACGCGGCGACCTGCATGCGCAGCTTGCGGGCCAGGTCGGCCTCGTCGAGGTAGTCCAGGGTCGCCTGGGTGGACACCGTCAGCGCCATCACGGTCGGTCCCAGCGCGCCGTCGTCGCCGAGCCCGGCGAAGAACTCCCGCATCAGCGCACCGCGCGGCTTGGGCACCCACTGCGCCCGCTCGACCCGGTCGAACGGCAGGTTGCCGCCGGGCAGGATCGCCAGGCCCAGGCCGCGGGCGATGTCGGCGACGTGCTCCAGGGTGGTGCGCATGTCCTCGACCGCGCTGGCAAGGTCGGCCGCCGGCGCGGAGCCGTACTCGATCGCGCCGCCGTGCTCCAGGCTCAGCTCCACCCCTTCGGCGCGGCGCACGCCGACGAGGTGGCCGTCGTCGAGCAGCGGCTCGCCGCCGAATTCGCGCAGGATCGCCCGCAGCAGCGCTTCGGTGCCGCGCTCACCCGAATAGGGCGCGCTCAGACCGGTGACGGGGTCGACCACACCGCACTCGACCTCCAGGCCCACCTTCTCGACCACCGGGCAGGGTTTGCGGAACGGCGCCCCGAGGTCGTCGCGCACCAGACCCCCGGGGTCGCTCGTGGTCACGGTGGGCTCGCCTTCGCCAGGGGGTCGGTCTTGGCAGCGTACTGCGCGCCGTTCGGCCGGGCCGTGCGACGGATCCCGCCCTCAGACCAGGCGCACGGGCCGGAACGCCGCGGCCGCGGGCACGGCCACGCCGTGGGTGCGCAACTGGTGGGCGCGGGTGGCCACGGCGGCGCCTTCGAGCAGGTTGAGCGCGATCTGCACGACGGTCCGGTTGGCCGGCTCGGCCAGGAACGACCCGGCCGCCCACCGGTTGAACGCCCCGAGCGCCGGGCCGCACCACAGCTGGTAGTCGGCGCGCCGGTCCGGGTCGCCGGTGATCGCCCACCGGCTGGAGCCGGTCAGGTACCACCGGAAGACCAGCGCCATGCGGTGCTTGGGGTCCCGCTCCGCGCGCGCGACCTGGGCCGGGTCGCGGCGCCGCCAGGACTCGCGGGTCAGCTCCCACACCCGCGCCAGCGGCAGGCGGAACACCTCGTGCTCCAACTCGGCCGCCACCGCGGCGGGCAGCGCGTGCAGCCCCGCGTGGTCCCGGTACACCTCGTGCAGCCGGGCCGCCCTGGCGGCGAACAGCGTGCCGCGGCGCGCCACCTGGAGGCGGACGCCCGGCGCGGGCGCGGTGAGCGCGGGCACCGTCGCCACGTCGGCGATGTCCACCTCCGCGAGCATCCGCTTGGCCGCGTCGGACACCCCGGCCTCGACGGCGGCCTGGTTGACCGAGCCGGTCACCACGTACTCCGCGCCGAGCGCGAAGGCCGCGGCTACCGATTCCGGCGTGCCCAGCCCGCCGGCGGCGCCGACCCGCACGTGGTGGCCGTGCCGCTGGACGTGCCGGTCGCGCAGGGCCAGCACGGCGGGCAGCAGCGCGGTCAGCGGCCGGCCGTCGGTGTGGCCGCCGCCGTCGGCCTCCACCGTGACGTCCTCGGCCACCGGCACCCGCGCCGCCAGCCGCGCCTGCTCCTCGGTCAGGTCGCCCCGCTCGACCAGCGACCGCAGCAGGGCGGCCGGCGCGGGCGCGAGGAACCTCTCGGCCACCTCCGGCCGCGACACCTTCGCCAGCACGCGGGTCGGGCGCACGACGCGCCCCTCGCGGTCGAGCCGCAGCCCGGCCGCCGAGCACCGCACCACGGTCGGGGTCAGGTCGGTGAACGCCGACACCGAGATCCGGGGCGCCCGGCCGCGCAGCAGCACGTCGGCGACCCGCCGCTCCCGGTCGGGCTGACCGGGGGTGTGGCCGAGGTTGACGCCCCAGTTCGCCCGCCCCGGCAGCGCCGCGGCCAGCTCGCGCACCGCGTCCTCGACCTCGCGCGGTTCCAGGCCGGTCGTGCCGAAGAAGCCGAGCATCCCGGCCTTCGCCAGGGCGGCCACCAGGCGCGTGCCGGCGATCCCGTTGGCCATCTCCCCCGCGACGTAGGGGAACCGGACGCCGTGCGCCTCGCAGAACAGCCGGCCGCCCAGCCACTCCGGGTACAGCGGCGGCAGCGACCCGACGACGTGGTGGCGGGGCGTCGGCCCGGTGACCACGCCCAGCCGCCGCCCGCCCGGGTCGGTCACCACGTGCGCGTGCTCCCGGAACCTCCGCACGCAGTCCAGC
>NZ_JBHWIE010000459.1:0-4960 GCF_042732085.1 Actinosynnema sp. NPDC059797 | reverse complement strand
GCCCCACGTCGTTCCGGACCCGTCTCAGGCGGCCCCGTCGAGCCGCTGGTTGAAGAACCACTCGTGGCCCTCCACGTCCACCACCTTGAACACCCGCATGCCCTGCGGGGTGTTGGTGGGCGGGAACGCGACCTCGCCGCCCGCACCGGTCACCCGCTCGTGCAGCGCGTCGGCGTCCTCCACGTCGACCGAGACCATGGCGTTGACCGCGCCGCTGTTGCGCGGGTTGCGGTACTCGCCGCCCGGACCCGCCAGGTAGACGGGGTCGCCGAGCGGCGTGCTCATCTCGGCGTGGAAGACGGTGCCGTCCTCGTGCGCGTAGCGCTTGTCCTCGGTGAAGCCGAACGTGGTGCTGAGCCAGTCCAGCGCGGCGGCGGCGTTCTCGTACTTGAGGTATGGGATCGCAGGCATGGGCAGAGGGTGGCACCCGGCCGGTGTGCGGTGATGCCCAGAATTGAACACCCGGGACCGGCCACGCCGGTCAGCCGCCGACGACGAACTCCAGCGTGATCGCCGGGCGCCCGTCGTAGCGCCGGCCGTTGGCCTCGAACAGCCCCGTCAACGGGGTCCGCACGTCGGTGGCGCCCAGCGCGCCCAGGTAGGCGCGGTGCGCCTCCAGGGACGCGACGGCCAGGTCGACCGACCCGCTCACGTCCACCGCGTGCGTCGGCCGGGGCGAGGCCAGCATCGCCACGTGGCGCACGCCCGCCCAGCGCTCGCCCGCCCCGGGGAAGATCCAGCGGTTGCCGGCGTCGGCCACCGCGTCGAGCAGGGCGCGGCCCACGGCGCGGTGGTCGGCGCTGTTCCACCGGTTCGTGAACGTCTCGTCCCGGTGGTTGTAGCCCACCACCAGGTCCGGCCGGTGGCGGCGGATCGCGGCGGCCAGGTCGCGGCGCAGCGCCACCCCCTCCTCGACCACGCCGTCGCGGTGCCCGTCCAGGAACTCCACCTCCTTCACGCCCACCAGCTCGGCGCTGGCGCGCTGCTCCCGCTCCCGCACCTCCGCCGACTCGGCCGGGTCCAGGCCGTCGATGCCCGCCTCGCCCCGGGTCACCAGGACGTAGACCACCTCCTTGCCCGCCGCGGTCCACGCCGCCACCGCCCCGGCACCGGAGAACTCGATGTCGTCCGGGTGGGCCACCACGCACAGCACGCGGGTGAAGTCCTCCGGCACGTCCTTCAATCGCTCGGTCATGCCCGCACGATCGCACCCGCCGCCCGCGCCCGTCTGTGCCGAACTGCGCATCACAGGTCGTCCCGGATGCCTACTTCTGAGCAGTCGCCCGCGCGCGCCGGCCACTAGCGTGCCGCCGACGGTCGCCGAGCGCGACCCTGCTCTGGATCAGGAGGTGCGATGTCCATGTCGGACGGTCGTGGTTTTAACCGGCGAGCCTTGTTGCGCGGGTTCGCCGGTGTGTCGCTCGCCGCGACGCTGCCGGGCGCCCTCGCGGCGTGCGGTGGGTCCGGCGCGGGACCGCTGGCGCAGAGCGCCGCGCCCTCGGTCGAACCCAAGCGCGGCGGTCGGTTGCGAGCCGCCTTCATCGGCGGCAGCAACGAGACCGCCAACATCCTGAAGTCCACCAACACGCCGATCGACTACGTCCGCACGCGCGTGGTCTACGACGTGCTGTGCGACATCGACGCCGACGGCAAGCCCACCCTCGTGCTCGCCGAGGAGATCGCCCCCAACGCCGACGGCACCCAGTGGACCATCAGGCTGCGCGAGGGCATCACGTTCCACGACGGGCGCACCATGACGTCCGAGGACGTGCTGCACACGCTGCGCACCTACGTGGACCAGAAGTCCAACACCGCGCCGCTGCTGATGGACATCGACCTGGCCAATGCCAAGCGCCAGGACGACCGCACCCTCGTGCTGCCGATGCTGCGCCCGCACGGCTTCCTCGACCTCGCCCTGACCCAGGGCGTGTTCGTGTTCTCCAAGGACACGACCGACTTCAACAAGGCCATCGGCTCCGGCCCGTTCACCGTGGACCGGCTGGAGCCGGGCAAGGGCGGCCTGCTCAAGCGCAACCCGAACTACTGGCGCCCCGAGGGCGGCCCGTACCTCGACGAGCTGGAGCTGCTGTCCATCGCGGACCCGGAGGCGCGGCTCAACGCCCTCAAGGCCGGGCAGCTCGACTACGCCGCCAGCATCCCGCTGACCTCGGCGCGCGTCGAGCGCGACAACGCCGACGTGAAGCTGTTCGTGCCGCCCAAGTGGGAGTGGGCGAACTTCGGCGCGTCCATGAAGCGCACCAAGGAGCCCTTCACCGACCCGCGGATCACCCAGGCCCTGCGGTACGCGGTCGACCGGCAGAAGATGGTCGACAACGTCACCCTCGGCTTCGGCGAACTGGGCAACGACCTGTTCGGCAAGCACCTGCCGTACTACGCGGAGGACCTGCCGCAGCGCGAGTACGACCCGGAGCGCGCCAAGAAGCTGCTCAAGGACGCCGGCATGTCGGACCTGAAGCTCAAGATCCGCACCAGCGACTACGAGTACGGCCTCACCGAGGGCGCCGTCGCGTTCGCCGAGCACGCCAAGGCCGCCGGCATCACCATCGAGCTGGACAAGGTGCCCGCCGCCGACTTCCTCGCCGACTACAAGGTGTTCATCGGCGCGCAGTTCCAGTCGGCCAACCGCAAGCCCCGGCCCCTGCCGCTGGACGTGCTGTTCTTCTACGGCTCCGACGCGCTGCTGCCGTTCACCGGCCTGGCGGGGGAGAAGGTCGACCAGCTCGCCGCCTCGGTGCGCACCGCCGTCACCGAGGAGCAGCGGCGCACCTCCATGGGCGACCTCCAGGAACTGCTCAGCGAAGAGGGCGGCGACCTGGTGTGGGCCCGCGCGCCGATCTGCTCGGCGGGCACCCCGAAGGTCAACGGCGTGAAGTCGTTGGGCTACCCCGGTTTCCCCAGCTTCCGCGACGCGTTCCTGGCATGACCGCGGAGGTGGCGGTGCGGCGGGCCGGGGGGTTGCCCCGGCTCGTCGCCCTCCGGCTGGTGGCCGGGCTCGGGGTGCTGCTGGCGGTGTCGGCGATCGTGTTCACCGCGACCGAGCTGGCCCCCGGCGACGCCGCCACCGCCGCGCTCGGCCCCGACTCCGACCCGGCCTCGGTGGTCGCGATGCGCAGCGAGCTGGGCCTCGACCGCCCGGCGGTGGTGCGCTACCTGGACTGGCTGTGGGGCGCGGTGGGCGGCGACTTCGGCGTGTCCTACGTCAGCCACCGCCCGGTCTCCGACGTGATCGCCGAGCGGGTGGGCAACACCGCCCTGCTCGGCGGGCTCGCCGTGGTGCTGCTGGTGCCGCTGGCGATCGGCCTCGGCGTGTGGTCCGCCCTGCGCGCCGGCCGCGCCGCCGACCGGATCGTGTCGGGCGCGACGCTGGGGCTGGTGTCCGTGCCCGAGTTCGTCATCGGCACCGTGCTGGTGGTGGTGTTCGCCGTGCAGCTGGGCGTGCTGCCCGCGGTGTCGTTCGTGCCGCCGGGGCAGCAGCCGCTGGACTCCCCGGAGATCCTGGTGCTGCCGGTGGTCACGCTGCTCGCGGTGTGCCTGGCCCACAACGTGCGGCTGGTGCGCGCGGGCGTGCGGGAGGTGTCCGCGGGGGACGCGGCGGAGAACGCCCGGCTCAACGGCGTGCCCGAGCACCGGGTCGTCCTGCGCTACGTGCTGCCCTCGGCGCTGCCGCCGGCCCTGCCGGTCTTCTGCCGCTACGCGGGGTTCCTGCTCGGCGGCGCGTTGATCGCCGAGACGATGTTCGGCTACCCGGGGCTCGCCTCGGCCCTGGTGACCGCCTCGGCCGGGCGCGACGTCCCGGTGGTGCAGGCGGTGGCGCTGGTCGCGGCGGCCGTGACCGTCCTGCTCAACCTCCTCGGCGACGTGCTCGCCGTCCTGCTCGACCCGAAACGGGGGGTGACCCGGTGACGTCGCAGACGCGGCGCGGCACGCGGGTGCCGTGGGGCCTCGTCGTGCCCCTGGGCCTGGTGCTGCTGGTGGCCGTGCTCGGTCCGCTGCTGGCTCCGCACGCGCCCGACGAGTCGGTGTCGTTCCCGTTCGCCCCCTCGGCGCCCGGGCACCCGCTGGGCACCGACTACCTGGGCGCGGACGTGCTGAGCAGGCTGCTGCACGGTGGCCGGGCGCTGGTGCTCGTGGCGCTGGCCGTGCTGGTGGTCACCTACGCCCTCGCCACGGCGGCCGGGATGCTCGCCGCGCACCGGGGCGGCTGGGTGGACCACACCGTCATGCGCACCGCGGACGTGCTGATGGGCCTGCCCGCGATCGTGCTGCTCACCGTGATCGTCACGGGCGTCGGCCGCGGCACGGGCGGCGCGGCGGTGGCGATCACCGTCGTCCTGCTGCCCGACATCGTCCGCGTGGTGCGCACCGCGACCGCCAGCGCGCTGGCCCGCGACTACGTCGAGGTGGCGGTGGCGCGCGGCGAGCCCGGTCGGTCCGTGCTCGCGCGCGAGGTGCTGCCCAACCTCGGTCCCGTGCTGGCCGCCGACCTCGGCGTGCGGTTCGTCGCCGCGGTGTACGCGGTGGCCACGGCGAGCTTCCTCGGCCTCGGGGTGCAGCCGCCGACCGCCGACTGGGCGTTGATGATCTTCGAGAACCGGGGTGGCCTGGCGTTGCAGCCGCTCGCGGTGCTGGCCCCGGTGGCCGCGCTGGTCGTGCTGCTGGGCCTGTCCAGCGCCCTGGCCGACCGCCTGGCCGTCGACCGCTCGCCGCGCCGGCCACCCCGCCGCGCGCGGGTGGCGCGCCCCGTCTCCGACGACCCCCGACCGGTGGCCGCCGCGGAGGTGGTGGACCTGCGCGTCGCCGCGGCGGCCACCGGCCGCGTCGTCGTGGACGGCGTGCACCTGGCCGTGCGGCCGGGCGAGGTGCTGGGCCTGGTCGGTGCGTCCGGCAGCGGCAAGACGACCATCGCCCTGGCCCTGCACGGCCACCTGCGCCCCGGGCT
>NZ_JBHWIE010000458.1:0-4972 GCF_042732085.1 Actinosynnema sp. NPDC059797 | reverse complement strand
GGTCCGCCACTGCTCATCGCTCAACTCGTGCCTGCGGATCACGACCCAAGATCAAAGCAGACCAACCGCACCCGCTTTGAGGACAGGCCCTAGGAGGTCGGGCCGGGCTTCCGCAGCGGTGTCGCGTGCACGTGTTTCGTGCGCGGTGTCGCTGCGGCGAGCCCGGTTCGGCCGTCACCCCCTCCTCACTCGACCGCTTCGTCCTCCGGGCCGCCGCGCGCGAGGGCGGCCAGGGTGTCGAGCGCCTGGGTCAGCACCTCGGCGGGGGTGGAGGCCAGGGCCAGGCGGACGGCGTTCGGCGCGTGGCCGGGCACGACCGCGAACGCGGCGGCGGGGGTGACGGCGATGCCCCGCCTGCCCGCGGCGGCCACGAACGTCTCGGCCCGCCACTGTTCCGGCAGGCGCCACCAGCAGTGGAAGGCGCCCGGGTCCGAGCGGATGTCGAAGCCGGCGAGGTGGTCGCGGGCCACCTGCTGGCGTTGCGCGGCGAAGGTGCGCTTCCGGTCCACTATGGACTGGACCGTGCCGTCCGAGATCCAGGCGGTCGCGGCCGTCACGGCGAAGCGGCCGGGCGTCCAGCCGCCGGAGCGGGCGGCGGCGGCCACGCGGTCGACCAGGTGCGCGGGCGGGATCGCGAAGCCCAGGGTGAGGCCGGGCGCCAGGCGCTTGGAGAGGCTGTCCACCACGGTCGTGCGCTCCGGCGCGAGGGGCGGCAGGCCGGGGCCCAGGAACGCGTAGACGGCGTCCTCGACGACCTGCGCGTCCAAGTCCCGCACCGCCCGGGCCAGCTCGGCGCGCCGGTGTTCGGTCGCGGTCGTGCCGAGCGGGTTGTGCAGCACCGGCTGGAGGTAGAGCGCGCGCACGCCGCTCGCCCGGACGGCCTGCGGCAGCACGCCGGCGTCGTCCACCGGCAGGGGCACGAGCGTGATGCCCAGGCGGGTCGCGATGGCCTTGACCGCGGGGTAGGTGACGGCCTCGACGCCGAGCCGACCGCCGACCGGCACCAGGGCCGCCACCGCGGCGGCGATCGCCTGCCTGCCGTTGCCGGTGAGCACCACGCGTCGCGGGTCGGGCGCCCAGCCGTCGCGGGCGGTCGTGCGGGCCACCGCCTCGCGGGCCTGGACCGTGCCGCGCACGCCGATCGGCGTCATCGCCTCGCCGAACCCGCGGTCGACGAGGTCGTGGAGGGCCGGTGCGAGCAGTTCGGCCTGGCCGGGCAGGACGCAGGTGTTGAACTCCAGGTCCACGCGGGCGTCGGCGGGTTCGGCGAGCGCCGTCTCGACGGGCGGGGGCGCGGCGCGGATGAACGTGCCACGCCCGACCTCGCCGACCGCCAGGCCCCGCCGGACCAGCTCGCCGTACACGCGGGCCGCCGTGGACACGGCGATGCGGTGGGTGCGGGCGAACCTGCGCTGGGGCGGCAGGCGGTCGCCCGGCTTGAGCACGCCACCCGCGATGTCGCGCGCGAGCCGGTCCGCGATGTCCCGGTAGTCCACGGCACCTCACATTGCACCGAGAGCATTGTTTTGATTGCCCCGAGATGGTGCGGTTCCTAGGCTGGGGACGTCAACAGGGAATGGGGGGCGCCATGCGGGTGAACGGAATCGACGTCGCCTACGACGACAAGGGCGGCGGCACGCCGGTGGTGCTGGTGCACGGCCACCCGTTCAACCGCTCGATGTGGGCGCCGCAGGTGGAGCGGTTCACCGGGACGTGTCGCCTCGTCGTGCCCGACCTGCGTGGTTACGGCGAGACCGGGTTGCCGCTCGACGCGTCGGGCGCGGTGCCCGGCAAGACGCCGCTGAGCGCGTTCGCCGACGACCTGGTCGCGCTGCTCGACCGGTTGGGGCTGGAACGGGTGGTGCTGGGCGGGTTGTCCATGGGCGGGCAGATCGTCATGGAAGTGCACCGATCCCACCCGGAACGGATCGGTGCAATGATCCTCGCGGACACCTCCCCCGAGGCCGACACCCCGGCCGGCGGGGACACCAGGCGTGCGGTGGCCGAGCGGCTGCTGCGCGAGGGCCTGGCCCCGTACGCCGACGAGGTGCTGGACAAGATGATCACCCCGCGCAACGTCCGCGACCTGCCCGAGGTGGCGGAGCACGTGCTGCGGATGATGCGCGGCACGTCGCCCGAGGGCGCGGCCGCCGCGCTGCGGGGGCGGGCCGAGCGGCCCGATTACGTGGGGTCGCTGGCTCGGGCCACCGTGCCGGTGCTGGTGGTGGTCGGCGCGGAGGACGAGTACACGCCGGTCGAGGTGGCGCGGAGGATGCACGCGGTGATCCCCGGTGCGACGCTCGCCGTCATCGAGGGAGCGGGCCACCTGCCGAACCTGGAGCGGCCGGAGGCGTTCAACGAGGTGGTGGGGCGGTTCCTCGCGGAGGTGCTCTGACGCCGGTGGGGCAGGGGGCTCGGGGGTCGAGCGGCGCGGGTCAGGGCATCAGGTAGCCGGGTAGTTGCTGGTGGAAGCCGGTTGTCGGGCGCGGTGGCGCGGTGTCGAACTCGCCGGAGACCGCCCAGGCCGTGCCCACGGCCGCGATCACCGCCGCACCCGCGACCACCAGCCTGGCCCGCGACCTCGACACGGGTCCGGTGACCCCGGTGTCGGGCTCGACGGCGAACACCGTCGTCGGCTGGGAAGGTGTTCGCAGCAGGACCGCGCACTCGGCGGCGGTGGGGCGTTGGCGCGGTGACAGGGCCGTCATGCGCCTGAGCAAGCGGGTGAGGTCGGTGGGCAGGTGGCGCGGGATGTCCGGGGGTCGGTGCAGCCGGGCGACCGCGGCCTCCACCTGGCTGCCCTGGTACTCGCGCCGCCCGGTAAGGCACTCCAGCAGGACGAGGCCGAGCGCGTAGACGTCCGCGGGCGGGCCGACGTCCTCCCCGCGCACCTGCTCGGGGGCCAGGTAGGCGGCGGTGCCGACCACCTGGCGGGCGTTGGTGAGCCTGGTCGAGCCCGCCGAGCGCGCCAGGCCGAAGTCGGCCAGGCAGGGGATGCCGTCCTCGTCGAGCAGGATGTTGGACGGCTTCACGTCGCGGTGCACGACCCGGTGCTGGTGCACGTGGGCGAGGGCGTCGGCGAGGAGCGCGCCGAGCGCCCGCGCCTGCGCGGGCGTCAACGGGCCACCGGCCAACCGCTCGCGGAGCGTGGGGCCGTCGACCAGTCGCAGGACCACGAACGACGTACCGCCGCACTCCCCCGCGTCGTACACGGAGACGAGCCCCGGGTGCGACAGGCCGGCCAGGGTGCGCACCTCGTTGTCGAACCGGCTGCCCGCGACCAGGTCCTCGCCCCGGAACACCTTCACCGCGACGTACCGGCGCAACACCACGTCCCAGCCCCGGTAGACCTCGGCCATGCCGCCCGTGCCCAGCTTCCCGGCCAACCGGTAGCGCCCCGCCAGCACCTGACCACCCACCTGGGTGGCCGTGCGGTCGGGCACAGGATCGGCCGTGTGGTCGGCTGTGCGGACGGGCACGGGGTCGGGCACGCGGTCGACCGTGCAGACGGGCACGGGGTCGACAACGGGGTCGGCAATGGTGTCGGCCACGCGGTGGTCGGTGGGCAGCGACACGACCTCGCCCCTCTGGTCAGCCGGTCCGGACGCCACCGGTTTCCCGATGACCGACGTGGACAAACCGAGAGAACCGATTCGAGACGTCCGCCGACGGTGACACCGATCTCACCCGACGAACGTGACCCCGGTCTCACCGAGGGTGGTGACGGGCTGATCCAGCCCACCAACCCGCGGCCCGGTCCGCTCACCGGCTGTCAGCCCCGGTCCACCAGTTCCCGACCCGCCCCACGCCCCACCGACCGACCTCGCCGACCCCCACCCCGCTAGCGAGGCACGGCAGATTCCAACCGAGGCAAGTCGCGCACCGCGACGCCGTCCTTCTGGCGCGAGCACGACGCCTTCCCGGGGCAGTTGCGCAGCAGCTCCACCTCCGGCGGCGAGGTGATGCGCTTCGGCGGCTCGACCGCTCCCCCCGGCCACTGGAGCGAGATCGCCATCGACGACACGTTGTTGTCGTACGACTCCTCCACCAGCGAGCGGTCCGCGTTGACGACGTTCAGCACGTCGTACACGCCCGACCTCACCCTGGTCAGGTCGAGCCACTGGAAGTCGACCGTGTGCCGGTAGTCGTCGCCGTACCCCACGGAGATGCCCTCGACCACCTCCAGCGCGCCCGGCGCGTGGTGGCCGCAGCGGTTGAGGCGCAGGTAGTCCGCCAGCCTGCCCTCCGGCGTGTCCAGGTCGCCCGGGCGGCGGGGCAGCTCGTCCCGCACCGGGTAGCGGTCGCCCAGGCAGAAGCCGGTCTTGCGGTCGGTCACCACGACCCGGCCGTCCGGCGTGCGCAGCTGGAAGTGCTCGAAGCCGAGCAGGTGCCAGTGGGTGTGCGACGGCGCCGGCTCGTAGTACAGGGTCGCCGGGATCGGGTTCTGCGCCTTCTCGTACGAGGCCGGTATCGAACCGTCCACAGCGGACTGGAACGCCTGGCGCGCCGTCATGGTCGGCGTCCGCTCGTCCGGCCGGCTGCCGTAGATCAGCAGGGGACCCTCGCCGACGTTGTCGGCCGACGTGGTGAAGCGCAGCCGGACCGCCGCGCCCTCGTCCTCGCACGGACCGTTGGGTGACGCCGGGTCGGCCACCACGCACACGTCCCAGTCGGTGCAGCTCGCCGGGTCGCCCGCGTGCCCGCCCGCGCACCCCACCGGGGCCTGCCTCAGGTCGGGCAGCAGGAGGGCGTCGCCCGCCTGCGCGTTCGATGGCCCCATGAGCGCCGCGACGAGCACCGTCGTGGCGAGCAGGGGCACGTGTCTGCGCATTTCTCCTCCTTGGTGGCGGGGACGGATCCGTCCACTCGAGAACCTAATGACGTACCCCGACGAAATCGGGGGAACATCGGCGATGTTCACTCGATCGACTGAGACACAAGGGAAATCGACCTGCGGGACTCTAACCTTCTC
>NZ_JBHWIE010000457.1:0-4975 GCF_042732085.1 Actinosynnema sp. NPDC059797 | reverse complement strand
GGTCGAACTCGGGCACGTCGAGCAGGCCGAGCGCCTGCTCGGCCGGGTAGCAGCGCACCTCGGGCAGGTGGAAGGACACCTCGGCGCGCTCGGTGGGCTGGTCGTCGATGAACGCGATGGTGCGCGGCGCGAAGTTCAGCGCGTCCGCGATCGCCCGCACCGAGCCCGACTTGGGGCTCCAGCCGATCTGCGGCAGCACGAAGTACTCGGCGAGGCCCAGCTCCTCCAGCTTGGCCCACGCCTGGTCGTGGTCGTTGCGGCTGGCGACGGACTGGAGGATGCCGCGCGAGTCCAGCTCGACCACGACGCGGCGCAGCTCGTCGATCAGCTCGACCTCGCCGTCCTCCAGCAGGGTCCCCCGCCACAGCGTGTTGTCCAGGTCCCACACCAGGCACTTGACCGCAGGCTGCTCACTCACCCGTTCTCCCCCTTCGTTCACACTTCCCACAGCGTCACCGCCCACGCCGCGACGGGGCTGTTGTTGAGCACCAGCACCAGGTCGCCCCGGCCCAGCTCGCCGGAGGCCAGCAGGCGGTCGAGGTTCAGCACGACGTCCATCGCGCCCAGGTGCCCCAGCTCGCGCAGGTGCTGCCCGCACACGGGGTGCACCGGCACGCCGAGCAGGGTGGTGTAGAAGTCGTAGGCGCTCGCGGTGACGTTCTGCATCAGCGTCGCCCCGACGTCGGCCTTGGTGACGCCCGCGTCGGCCAGCACCCGGTCCACGAGCCGGTCCAGCCGCTTTTGGCTGTGCATGGCCAGGTCGAAGCGGTAGCGGTCGGCCGACTGGCACTCCTCGCGCCACTCGTACCAGGGCGCCTGCTTGTAGTCGACCCGGAACAGGTCGTGGAAGCTGCCGTCGGTCTCCATCCGGTGGGCCCGCAGCACGGGCCGCCCGCCGCGCACCATCGTCATGGCGTACGCGCCGTCGCCGATGACGGTGACCGGGTAGCGGATGCGGTCCACGCCGGTCGGCCTGCTGGCGTGGGCGATCAGGACGCTCTCCCGCGCCGGGTCGGCCACCAGCAGGTCGCGGGCGAGCGCCCACGCCGCGCTGGAGCCGGTGCAGCCCAGGCCGTCCACCGTGAACGAGAACGACGCCAGGCCGCTGCCGTGCGCCACCGCGCCCACGTCCGAGCCGAGCAGCACCTCCGGCGACCGGGGGCTGACCAGCATCAGCACGTCCGGTTGGCCGGGGTTGGCGGCGAGCAGCTCGCGGCACGCCCGCGCGGCCAGGTCCGTGGTGGGCTCGTCGTCGAAGACCGCGACGGTCTCCACGCCCGAGGCCCGCGCGAACTCGGCCTCCTCGTGGGTGAGCGAGGCGAACTCGGGCAGGTCGACGACCTTGGCCCGGCCGTCGGGCAGGACGCAGTGGACGGCGCCGATGCCGATCCCGGTGTTGTCCGGCGCGCTCACGACGCCACCGCCAGGGCGTGCTCGGCCAGCACCAGCCGGCAGATCTCGTTGCTGCCCTCGATGATCTCCATCAGCTTCGCGTCCCGGTAGGCGCGGGCGACGACGTGGCCGTCCCCGGCGCCCGCGGAGGCGAGCACCTGCACGGCGGTCGAGGCCTGTCGCGCGGCGTTGGTGGCGCTGACGTGCTTGGCCAGCACGGCGGCGGTGACCATCTCGGGCGAGCTGTCGTCCCAGCACCTGCTGGCGTGCTCGCAGACCCGGGTGGCCACCTGCTCGGCGACGAGCAGGTCGGCCAGGTGCCCGGCGACGAGCTGGTGCGCGGCCAGCGGCTTGCCGGACTGGGTGCGGCCGGCCGCGTGTCGGGTGGCCGCGGCCAGGCAGGCCCGCAGGATGCCGACGCAGCCCCAGGCCACGGACACGCGGCCGTAGGTCAGCGCGGTGGTGACCAGCATGGACACCGGCTGCCCGGCGCCGCCCAGCAGCGCGTCGAGCGGCAGCCGGACGTCGCGCAGCTCCACCGCCGAGTGCCCGGCCGCGCGGCAGCCCATCGGGTCGGGCACCGGGCTGATCGACACGCCCTCGGCGTCGGTGGGCACGACCACCGCGGCCGCGCCGTCGCCGAAGCGCCCGACCACGACCAGCAGGTCCGCGTACCCGGCGCCGGTCAGCCACACCTTGGCGCCGTCCACCACGGCGGTGTCGCCCTCGACCCGGATGGTGGTGCTCATCGCGGACAGGTCGCTGCCCGCGCCGGGCTCGCTGAAGCCGATGCCGACCAGCTCACCGCCGGTGAGGCGGCCCAGGTAGTGCGCGCGCTGCGCGGCGGAGCCGAACCGCTGGATCGCCCACGCCGCCATGCCCTGCGAGGTCATCAGGCTGCGCAGCGAGCTGCACAGCGAGCCGACGTGGGCGGTGAACTCGCCGTTGTCCAGGCTGGTCCAGCCGCGCCCGCCGAAGCGGGCGGGCACCTCGGCGCACAGCAGGCCCTCCCGGCCCAGCCGCCGGACCAGCTCGACGGGGATGCGGCCCGCGCGGTCCCACTCGCCGGCGGCGTCGCCGACGAGTTCGGTGACCAGCGCGGAGGCCGCGCTCAGCTCGTCACTCACCGCTGTCCTCGTCCCGCAGCCTGCGCACCAGCGCCACCATCGCGGCGACGGTGCGGAAGTTGTCCAGCTTGAGGTCGTCGCCCGCGACGGTGATGTCGAAGGTCTTCTCCAGCGCCATCACGAGCTGGAGCGCGAACAGCGACGACACCGCGCCGGACGCGAACAGGTCCGTGTCCACGTCCCAGGTCTTCTTGGTGTGCTGCTCGATGAAGCGCAGGACGTGCTGCTCGATCTCGGCGTTGGTGTGCTGGGGGGTCGACGTGGTCACGACTGTGCCTCTCCGTGTTCGTAGAAACCGCGGCCGGTCTTGCGGCCGTGGTCGCCGGCGGCGACCTTCGCGACCAGCAGGTCGCACGGCTCGTAGCCGAGGTCGCCGGTGCGTTCGCGCAGGACCCGCAGGGAGTCCACGACGTTGTCCAGCCCGATCAGGTCCGCGGTGGCCAGCGGGCCGGTGCGGTGGCCGAGGCAGCCCTGGAAGACGGCGTCCACCGCCTCGGGGGTGGCGCGGCCCTCCTCCACGATGCGGGCCGCCTCGTTGATCATGCGCTGGAGGATGCGGTTGATGACGAACCCGGGCCCGTCGCCGACCAGGACGCCCTCGCAGTCGAGCACCGCGAGCAGCGCGTCGGTGCGGTCCTTGGCCGCCTGGCCGGTGCGCGGGCCGTGGATGACCTCGACGGTGCGGATCAGGTAGGGCGGGTTCATGAAGTGGATGCCGACCAGCTCCTCGGGCCGGGCGGTCCAGTCGGCCTGCTCGTCCACCGGGATGGCCGAGGTGTTGGTCACCAGCAGCGTGCCGGGGCGCACCGCCGCGGACACCTCCGCCAGCACCTTGGCCTTCACCTCGGGCAGCTCGGTCACGGCCTCGATGACGGCGTCCGCGTCGGCCAGCGCGTCCACCGAGGTGGCGGTGACCAGCTCGCCGACGTCCGCGGTCCGCGGCAGCCTGCCCATGAGCTGGGCCAGCCGCAGTTGCTGCGTCACGTCGCGCCGGGCGCGGTCGAGCACCGCGTCGTCCACGTCGACCAGCACCACGGGCAGGCCGCGGCCGACGGCCAGCGTCGCCAGGGCCGTGCCCATCGTCCCGGCGCCGACCACGCCGAGCCGGGTGATCACCTGCTCGCTCATCGAACCTCCACAAGGTCTTCGTCATCCACGTCGGACCGGACGAGCAGGTCGCCGATCAGGTCGCCGAACTTCGGGTGCCGCTCGGCGAGGAAGGTGAGGCAGCGCCGCAGCAGGTCGCCGGTCGGCGCGGAGCCCAGCTCGGCGCGCTCCAGCCAGGGCCGCCAGGCGACCGCCTCCAGGCCGTCCTCGTCCAGCTCGTGGCCGTCCAGCTCGTAGAGCGCCATGGTCGACAGCAGCCCGCTGCCGGTCGCCAGCGCCTTGTCCGCGACCCGCCGCTGCCAGTCCTCGGGGGTCACCGCCTCGGTCGGCCAGCCGGCGCCGGCCAGCAGCCCGAACAGCCTGCGCGGGCTGAAGCTCTTGCGGTCCACCAGGTGGTAGACCCGCCCGACCGAGCCCGGCGACACGGTCAGCTCGGCCATCGCCCTGGCCACCACGTCCACCGGCGCCATCGGCATGGCGCGGTCGTCGAGCGGGTGCGCGCCGACCGCGAGGCCGCTGGTGAGGACGTTCCAGATCAGGTCCTTGTCGTTGCAGGCGCCGGTCCTGGTCGAGCCGAGGATGAACCCGGGCCGGAAGACGCGGATCCGCATCCCGTCCTGCTCGGCGCGCTCCAGCAGCCGCTCCGCCACCCACTTGCCGACGCCGTAGCCGCCCTGCTGGGGGTCCAGCGGCTGGTCGCGGGTCTCCAGGATCTTGTTGTCCGTGCCGAGCGCGTAGTGCGTGGCCGCGACGGTGGAGACGAAGCTGAAGTCGCGGATGCCGTGCCCGCGCATCCAGCGCAGCAGCTCGACCGTCGCCAGGACGTTGTCCTCGCGCAGCACGCGGTAGGGCTCGGTGAACACGACCTTGGCCGCGCAGTGCAGCACGTAGCCGACGCGACCGGCCAGCTCGCCGTCCCGGTAGGACTCCAGCAGCTCCGCGACGCCCTTCAGGTCCCCCAGCACCAGGTGCACGCGGGCCGGGTCGGGCTCGGGCAGGCCGAACTTGGCCGAGGCGTCGCGCAGCCGCTGCCGGGCCGCCGCCTCGTCGTCCGCGCGGACCACGCAGTAGACCCGGCCCTCGGTGGCGGCGAGCAGCTCGTGCAGCAGGAACGTGCCCAGGAAGCCGGTGGTGCCGGTGAGCAGCACGTCGCGGCCCGGCGCCTCGAACGGCGCCAGCTCGCCCAGCGGCAGCTGGAGGTCGCGGTCGACCAGCTCGCCGTCGCCGTCGGCGATCGGGTCGATGTCGGACGAGCCGCGCTCGGCGCCCGCCCGCAGGCCGCGCACGATCTCGGCGATGCGCCGCACGGTGGCCTTGCTGCCGCCCGCGCGGTGCTCGTTGTCCAGCAC
>NZ_JBHWIE010000456.1:0-4987 GCF_042732085.1 Actinosynnema sp. NPDC059797 | reverse complement strand
GTCTCGGTCAGCACTCGCAGCACGTCGTAGACCGCCTGGTGGGACACCTTCGGGTGGTCGGCCCGCACCAACGAGATCACCGTCTCGGTGTCGACGTGCGGGTGGTCGCGCAGCACCGCGAGCACCGCCAACCGGGGGCGGGTCACGCGCAACGAGACCGACCGCAACTGCGCCTCGAAGTCGGTTGTCACGTGATGACCTTAGAGGCCTTGTCTGGATTGGATCCAAATTACTTTCGTCACACCGCCATTGTGGACACCCAGCGCGATCATCCGGTCACGCTGGATGAACGAGCGCGGACGGGCGCGGAGCGGGGCACCTACGTCAGCAGCGGACGTGTCCGACGCTCACCCGCGGTCGATCGTGTGCCCGGGTGCGGAGAAGACCGCGGTGACGCAGGGCTCGGCGTCGCGTCGGGTCAGGCGGAGCGGCGGGCGGGCGGCCAGGTGCTCCGCGACCGCGCCCAGCCAGCGCACCTCGAAGCTCGCGCCCACGCACGCCCCGGGCCCGACCGCGAACGGCGCGAAGGCGTCGGGCCTGGCCGGCGACCGGGTCCACCGCGCCGGGTCGAACACGTCCGCGTCCGGCCAGTACCGGGGGTGCCGCTGCATCGCGTACACGGGGACGACGACCTCGTCACCCCGCAACGCCTCGACCGGTCCGACTCGGTGGTCCCGCAGCACGGTCCTGCGGTGCTGCCAGGCGGGCGGCCACAGCCGGAGCGCCTCGAGCGCGACGTGCTCGGGCGAGGCGCCGTCGAGGGCGCCGTCGACGGCGCCGGCCGGTCGGCGGGCGGCGACGAGGTCGGTCGGCTGCCGCACGCAGGTCAACCACGTGAGCGCCGCCGCGGACGCCCCGACGAACGCGGTCACCGCGCGCAGGTACACCTCGCCCCGGACCTCGGGGTCCACGTCCGGGAAGTCGGGCACCGCACCGCCCGCCAACGCCGCGCCGGCCCGCTCGGCGAGCCCCAGGAAGGTGGCCTCGTCGGCCCGGCGGTGCGAGCCGGTCATCAGGCCGTGGAACACCTCGTCCAGGAACTCGGCGACCGTCGCGCCCAGGCCGTCGTCCCCGTCGAGCCCCAGCGGCCGGCGGTTCGCCGCGGTCACCGCGTGCAGGCAGGCGCGGTGCAGGTCACCCCGCGACGCCGCCACCGCTTCGACGGCGACCTCCGCCATGGCGTCGGGGTCCTCGGCCGCCAGGGCGGCGTGCACCCACCGGTTGAGCGCGGCGCGCGCGGGCGGCGGCAGCGGGACACCTCCCGGGCGCCAGAAGGCCGGCACGTGGTCCAGCCGCCCCTCGGCGTCGACCAGGACCTGCCTGGCCAGGCCGGGATCGCAGACCACCACGCTGCCGGCGAGCGTGCGGAAGATCGGCTTCCGCACGCACCGCTCGTGCAGCTTCCGCATCCCCCGCCAGCTCAGGCGGCGGACCGGTCCGAACGACATCCGTCAGTAGTAGGTGTAGCCCATCGGCGCCCACGCCAGGCGGCGGATCCCGCGCTCCGCCCCCAGGCGGCGCATCAACGGCCTCAGCAAGCGCTTCATGTGGTTCCTCCCCGTGCCACGAGTCCTGCAGAGAACAGGTCCGAATGAGCCTACGCGCGTTCTGACCAGCGTCTTCGGCGAACACCCGAAGGTGTGACCAGTCGTCGGGGCAGCGGATAGCGGTCAGGGCGTGGCGGGCCGGTGGTGAGGGGTTTCGCAGGTCGCGGGTTCGGGAATCTCTGTGGGACGTCAAACAGTCGGCGACCACGCAGCCGCACCGATCGTGACGACACCCGCCCGGTGCGCGCCCCAACGACTGGACTCGCCATGGCCCCCAGCCCTTGTCCCCACCTCGGCGCCATCGTCACCTACCTCAACCCCGACGTCATGCACCCGACCGTCTACGTCCGGGGGGTGGTCGTCGGCGCGCACGTGGTCGACCCGCAGACCTCCCACGAGTGGGTGCCGGTGATGCGGCCCGACCGCACCGTGTCCGTGCTGGACACCGCGAACATCCTCAACGTGCGCGCTCCCGGGTGCTCTCGCGCCGAACCCGGCCAGGAGGTCTGAGCGCCTGAGCCTGTCGCGGTCCCGCGGCCGGGTGTACGGTTGGGGTGTCCGGCTGCCACAAGAGCTGCGCGGAGCGACGATCCGGGTTGAGCAGGAGCTCGATTGTTGGTTCTCGTACCAACAGAGGAGCGCCTCATGGGTGAAACCCGAACCGAGATCAGCCCCGCCGCCGTCACCGGCATCCACCACCACGACGGCACGGTCGTGGTCGAGGTGACCGGCCAGGTCGACATGGCCTGCTCCGCGCCGATCCGGGCGATCGTCGGCGAACAGCTGGACAGACGTCCCACCGGGCTCGTCGTGGACCTCACCGGGGTCGACTTCTTCGGCTCCGCCGGCGTTCAACTGCTGGTGGAGGCGGTCGTGCAGGCGCGGGCGCTCGGCGTGGCGCTGGCCGTGGCCACCGACCGGCGCGCCGTCCTGCACCCCCTGCGGTTGACCCGCGTGGACGAGGCGTTGGACGTCCACCCCACCCCGCGCGACGCGCTGGCGGCGCTGCGCACCGGCGGTGTGCCGACCGCGCCGCGGGTCGCTTGCCGGTAACCCGTCCCGGGCCGGTGGACCGCCACCCCCGACGCCGCCGGGCCGGGTCACCGCCCGGTGCCGCGTGACCCGCGGTTCTCTGCGCTGACCGGCGATGCCATCGGCCACCTGCGGGAACAGCCGGCAGGGCGAGGCCGGGGTGGCGCCGATGGCGGTCGGGCACAGCCGCGCGCCGGGGCCGACGCCGGCCCGGCCACCGCTCCGGGTGACGGGGCGCGGCCGTGGTCAGCTGGCGAAGAGGCGCACCTCCGGGCGGTCGGATCGGTCGTGCGCCTCGGCGAACAGGTCCAACGCGGGCGAGCCGGGCGCGGGCAGCTCGGCCGGCGGGCGGTCGGCGACCCGCGCCGCGGTCGAGGCGATCTCGGCCATGAGGCCGGACAGGGCGACGACGGCGGCGTTGACCTCGAAGGGGTCCAGGCCCAGCAGGCGGGCGCAGGCGCTCGCGGGCCCGCTGGTGGCCAGGTAGGTCGCGGCCAGCGCGGCGTGGTGCGCGGTGGCGCCGGCGATGCCGCACAGCGCGCCCAGCGCGACGGCGTGGTGCGGCCTCGGGGTGGCCGCGAGCAGCGCGTCGAGCACCGGTGACGGCCACGCCGAGCGCCCGGCGCGCACGAGGCCGTGGCCCTGGGCGCGGGAGGCCGTCCGCTGGGCCGGTGACGGGGTGCGCCCGTCCAGCTCCGCGTCGAGTTCGCCCCACCGGTCGAGCCCGTGGCTCGCGGTGTGGGCCGCGGCGGCGGCGAAGACGGCGGACAGGAGGCCGGTGGTGCGCAACCGCCCCCGCAGGAACGCCGTGAGGCCGGCGGTGTCGGCGACCAGGCCGCGGGCCACCGCTTCCTCCACCCCGCCGGAGTGGGCTTGGCCGCCGCCGGGGAAGCGGGAGTCCACCAGGGACAGCAGCGCCGCGACGCCGGGGTCGTGGGCGCCCATCAGGACGGGGAGCAGCGCCGGGTCGTCGGCGGCTCGCTCACCGGTTCGGGCTCGATCGGGTCGGCGGCGACGTGGACCAGCGGCTCGTCCCGTTCCCGTGGTGACAGGTGCACGGATCCGACGCTAGTGACGACACCGCGTCCACCGCACGGGACAACACCTGGTCGGGAACGGGTTCACCCGGCAGCGCCCGGCGCGCACCGCCGGAGCCGACCCGGCCTCGGGACCGTTCACCTGAAACGACGATCACCGTGAGGCGAAAGTGGTCTTGCCCCGCCGGCGCCCGGTCGTCCGCCCCGCTCGCGCGGTCGCCGGCGGGGGCGGTTTGGCCGGGCCGGTCCTCGTGAGGTGGAATGCCGGGTGCGGGGTGCCCCCCGCGGGCCGTGACGGGTGATCGAGGAGTGGGTGCGTGCCGATCCTGGACGAGAAGTTGGGTGACATCTACGACGAGGTGCTGCGTCGCAACCCCGGCGAGGACGAGTTCCACCAGGCGGTGCGCGAGGTCCTGGACAGCCTGGGCCCGGTGGTGGCCAAGCACCCGGAGTACACCGACGCGGCGGTGATCCGCCGGCTGTGCGAGCCCGAGCGGCAGATCATCTTCCGGGTGCCCTGGGTCGACGACTCCGGCACCGTGCGGATCAACCGCGGGTTCCGGGTCGAGTTCAACTCGGCGCTCGGGCCGTACAAGGGTGGCCTGCGGTTTCACCCGACGGTGTACCTGGGGATCGTGAAGTTCCTCGGGTTCGAGCAGATCTTCAAGAACTCGCTCACCGGGATGCCCATCGGCGGCGGCAAGGGCGGCTCGGACTTCGACCCGAAGGGCCGCTCCGACGGCGAGGTCATGCGCTTCTGCCAGGCGTTCATGACCGAGCTGTACCGGCACATCGGCGAGTACACCGACGTGCCGGCCGGTGACATCGGGGTCGGCGGCCGGGAGATCGGCTACCTGTTCGGCCAGTACAAGCGCATCACCAACCGCTACGAGTCCGGCGTGCTCACCGGCAAGGGGCTGACCTGGGGCGGTTCGCAGGTGCGCACCGAGGCCACCGGCTACGGCACCGTGTTCTTCGTCGAGGAGATGCTCAAGACCCGCGGCGAGTCGTTCGACGGCAAGAAGGTGGTGGTCTCCGGCTCCGGGAACGTCGCCATCTACGCGGCGGAGAAGGTCCGGCAGCTCGGCGGCACGGTGATCGCGTGCTCGGACTCCAACGGGTACGTCGTCGACGAGCGGGGCATCGACCTCGACCTGCTCAAGGACGTCAAGGAGAAGCGCCGGGCCCGCATCTCCGCCTACGCCGAGACCCGGTCCGACGCCCGGTACGTCGAGGGCGGGTCGGTGTGGGACGTCCCCTGCGACGTCGCGCTCCCCTGCGCGACGCAGAACGAGCTGAACGGGCGTGACGCCGCCACCCTGATCGGGAACGGGTGCGCGATCGTCGCCGAGGGCGCCAACATGCCCTGCA
>NZ_JBHWIE010000455.1:0-5014 GCF_042732085.1 Actinosynnema sp. NPDC059797 | reverse complement strand
CACCGACAACCAGATCCCACAACTCCTCCGGAGAACCCACCCCACCCGGATAACGACACGCCATCCCCACCACCACCACCGGATCATCGGCACCGCTCACCGCCGGACCGGTCGTCGCCGGCGCCTCACCGCTCGGGGTGAGCCGGCCCAGCAGGTGGTCGGCGAGGGCCCGCGGGGTCGGGTGGTCGAACACGGCCGTGGTCGCCAAGCGCAACCCGGTGATCGCGTTGAGCCGGTTGCGCAGCTCGACGGCGGTGAGCGAGTCGAGCCCGGATTCCTTGAAGGTGCGGTCGACGCCGATCGGGTCGCGCCCGTCGTAACCGAGCACCCGCCCCGCCTCCGCACGCACCAGCTCCAGCAGTCGCCCAGGCCGGGCCGTCACGTCCTCGCCGGAGGGGCGCGGCCCGTCCGAACGGCTCGGCACGGCCGCCGGGTGAACCCGCCGCGGCGTGATCAGTTCGCGGAGCAGCGGGTGCACGCTCCCGCCGGCCGCGGCGGAAGCGGTGTCCAACCGCAGTGGCACGAGCAGCGGCTCGCCCCGCCGAACGGCGGCGTCGAAGAGCGAGAGCCCCTCGGCCTCGGACAACGCCGCCACTCCCGAGCGGGCCATCCGGTTGAGGTCGCCGGCGCCGAGCGCCGCCGCCATACCGCCCCGCTGGTCCCACATCCCCCACGCCAGCGACGTCGCCGGGAGTCCCTGCCGGGCGCGGTGGTGGGCGAGCGCGTCGAGGTAGGTGTTGGCGGCGGCGTAGTTGGCCTGGCCCGCCGCGCCGATCAGGCCCGAGATGGAGGAGTACAGCACGAACGCCGACAGCGGCAGGTCGAGGGTCAGCTCGTGGAGGTTCCTGGCGGCCACCGCCTTGGGGCCCATGACCGCGTCGAGGCGTTGCGGGCTCAGGTCGGTGAACACGCCGTCGTCGAGCACGCCGGCCGCGTGGACCACGGCCGTGAGGGGTCGATCGGCGGGCAACTCGCCGAGCAGCGCGGCGAGCGCGGCGCGGTCGGCGACGTCGCAGGCTTCGGCCCGCACTTCCAGGCCGAGCCCGGTCAGCTCGGCCACCAGGGCCCGCGCCTCGGGCGTGACGGGGCCGCTCCTGCTCACCAGCAGCACGCTCGTCACGCCGTGCTCGGTGGCCAGGTGCCGCGCGAGCAACCGACCGAGTCGGCCGAACGCCCCGGTCAGCAGCACGGTTCCGTTCTCCGGCAACGGTTTCCCGGCGGCGTGGTGCGAGCCGGGATCCCCGGGCGGGCGGGTCAGGCGCGGGACGCGGACGCCCTCGGCGGACAGCGCGAGCTGCGGCTCCCCCGTGGCCACCGCGGCGGCGAGCTGTTGTGCCCCCTCCCCGCCCGGCGCCACGTCGACGAGCACGATGCGGTCGGGGTGCTCGGACTGCGCGGCGCGCAGCAGACCCCAGACCGGCGCGTGGCCGAGATCAACGCCCTCGTCACCCCTCGGATCGACGGCACCGGTGGTGACGACGACCAGCAGGGCGTCGGCCACCGCCTCATCGGCCAGCCAGTCCTGCACGAGTCGCAGCGCGTGGTGCACGCCGCCGAAGTCCGCGACGCCGGTCGGGGGGAGCACGGTGATCACCGCGGTCGGCGTCGGCGCCCCCGCCGCCACCGCGGCCCGCAGCGCGGCGAGGTCGGCGTACCGGTCGAGCGGTGGGCCTTCGCCGGCCACCCGCGCACCGAGGTCGTGCGGGTCCTCCCCCACCACCGCCCAGTCGTCGGTGCCGGGGTGGGCGCCGACCTCCTTCGGCAGCCACGACAACCGGAACAGCGCCGCCTCGCCCCGACCCGTCGACGGGGTCGGTGAGGCGGGTCGCAGCACCAGCGACTCGATCGACGCGACCGGGTTGCCGTCGCGGTCGGAGAGCACGACGGCCACCGCGTCGGCACCGGTCCTCCGGATGCGGGCTCGCAAGGCCGACGGGGCCGCGGTGTGCACGGTGACACCACTCCACGCGAACGGCACCAGCGTCTCGTCGGCGGTCTCGAACAGGCCGACCAGCGCGGCCTGGACGGCGGCGTCCAGGAGGGCGGGGTGCAGGTCGAACCCCGGGTCACCGGGCCCCGCCGCCTCGTCCAGCACGATGTCGGCGAAGACCACGTCGTCGCCGCGGTGGACGGCTCGCAGTCCTCGGAACGCCGGTCCGTAGTCGTACCCCCGGCGGGTCAGCTCCGCGTACGCGGTGGTGGTGGCGATGGGTCGGGCGTCGGGATCGACCTCGCCGTTCCAGCCGGTCGCGGACGCGGATTCGGCGGGTGGGGCCAGGCTGCCGTCGGCGTGCCGGGTCCAGGTGTCGTTCCCGGCGGCGCCTCCCCCTCGGGACAGCACGCGCAGCGCACGGCGACCGGTGTCGTCCGGTGCGTCGACCACCAGCTGGAGTTGGGTGTCGCCGTGCTCCGGCACCACCAGGGGTGCGTGCACGACCAGTTCTTCCACCGGGCCGGCACCGGTTCGCCGCGCGGCGTGCGAGGCCAGGTCCAGGAACCCGGTTCCGGGCAGGATCGGCGTGCCCGACACCACGTGGTCGGCCAACCACGGTTGCCGGTCCACGGACAGGCTGCCGGTGAGGACGAGCGCGCCGGCATCGCCCACCGGCATCTCGGCGCGCAGGAAGGGGTGATCGACCGGCTCCAGGCCGACGGCGGCGAGGTCGTGCTCCGGGAGGGAGGACGCGTCCAGCCAGTAGTGCCGGCGTTGGAAGGCGTAGGTGGGCAGTTCGGTGCGTCGGGCACCGGTGCCGTCGAACAGCTCCGACCAGTTCACCGCCACCCCGGCAGCGAACAACGCGCCCAGCCCCGTGAGCGCCGACTCGACCTCGTCCTGACCACGCCGCAGGCTGGGCACGGCTGTGATCTCGTGGCCGTCGAGGCATTCCCGCACCAACCCGGTCAGCACCGCATCGGGACCCAGTTCCACGAACCGAGTCACACCGCAGTCGTGCAGTCGGGTGACCGTCTCGGCGAACCGAACCGTGTCCCGCACGTGCCGCACCCAATATTCCGGATCGGTCATCGCCTCGTTCACGGTCCCGATGCGCGGTGACCGGAACGTCAACCCGGCCACCACGGCGCGGAAGTCGTCCAGCATCGGTTCCATCAACGGCGAGTGGAACGCGTGGCTCACCACCAGCCGCTTCGTCCGGCAACCGAGACTGGTCAGCCTCGCCACGATCCGCTCCACCGCGGCCTCAGCCCCGGACACCACCACCGACGATGGGCTGTTCACCGCCGCGATCGACACCTCAAGGTCCTCGGCCACCAACGGCGCAACCACATCCTCACCGGCCGCGACCGCCACCATCACCCCACCCGGCGCGAGCCCCTGCATCAACCGACCCCGCGCCGTGACCAACCGACAGGCATCCTCCAGCGACAACACACCCGACACATGCGCCGCCGCGATCTCCCCCACCGAATGACCCGTCACGAAATCCGGGACCACACCCCAGGACTCGAACAACCGGAACAACGCCACCTCAACCGCGAACAACGCCGGCTGCGCCAACTCCGTGGAATCCAAACGGCCACCCTGACCGTCCACATCGAACACGGCAGCCCGAACCGCCGGGTCCAACAACCCGCACACCCGGTCGAAAGCCGCCGCGAACACCGGGAACCGCCGGTACAACCCCCGACCCATCCCCACCCGCTGCGAACCCTGACCGGTGAAGACGATCGCCACCCGCCCCGGACCCGACACGCGTCCCGCCCCGGTCCCACCCTCGGCGAGATCCGCCAGGCGATCCAGCAACTGCTCCCGGTCCGAAGCAACCACCACCGCCCGGTGCTCAAGAGCGGCGCGATCAGTCACCAACGAAAAAGCAAGATCCGCCAACCCCACATCCGGCCGCTCCATCACGTGCGACCGCAACCGGGCAGCCTGACCACCCAACGCACCCGACCCACGAGCCGACAACACGAACGGCAACGCCGGCGGCGCGAGCGCGGTCGTCGGCGTCGGTGCGGTCTCAGCCGCCGCCGGCTGCTCCGGCGCCTGTTCGAGGATGACGTGCGCGTTCGTGCCGCTGATCCCGAACGAGGACACGCCCGCTCGCCTGGGCCGGTCCGCGTCCGGCCACTCCCGCGCTCGGCTCAGCAGCGCCACGCCGCCGGAAGACCAGTCCACCTCGGGCGAGGGATCCTCGGCGAACAGGGTCCTCGGCAGCAACCGGTGCCGCATGGCCATCACCATCTTGATGACCCCGGCGACGCCCGCCGCCGCCTGCGAGTGGCCGATGTTCGACTTCACCGATCCGAGCCACAGGGGCGCGTCGTCGGTGTGCTCCCGCCCGTAGGTCGCCAGCAGTGCCTGCGCCTCGATCGGGTCCCCGAGCCGGGTGCCGGTGCCGTGCCCTTCCACCGCGTCGACGTCGGCGGCCGTCAACCCCGCGTCGGCCAACGCCTGGCGGATCACCCGTTGCTGGGAGGGGCCGTTGGGGGCCGTCAGCCCGTTCGAGGCCCCGTCCTGGTTGACGGCCGAGCCCGCGAGCACCGCCAGCACCTCGTGCCCGTTGCGCCGCGCGTCGGACAACCGCTCCAGCACCACCAAGCCCACGCCCTCGGACCACCCCGTGCCGTCCGCGCCCGCGCCGAACGACCGGCACCGGCCGTCCGGGGACAGTCCGCGCTGCCGCGCGAACTCCGTGAGGATCATGGGAGTGGCCATGACCGCGACCCCGCCGGCCAGGGCGAGCGAGCACTCGCCCGACCGCAGTGCCCGCGCGGCCAGGTGCAGTGCCACCAACGACGACGAACAGGCCGTGTCCACCGTCAGCGCGGGTCCCTCGAACCCGAACTGGTACGCGATCCGCCCGGACAGGACCCCGGGCGTGGTACCGGTGAGGAGGTACCCGCCGGCATCGGTCCGCACCGCGCCGTACCCGTGCGGTGTCGCTCCCACCAGCACGCCGGTCCGGGTGCCGCGCAGCGAGTGCGCGTCGATGCCCGCCCGCTCGAAAGCCTCCCAGGCAACCTCCAACAACAACCGCTGCTGCGGATCCAT